>JAPPKQ010000441.1 GCA_028819945.1 bacterium
ACCGGCGGCGCATCGACGGCCGCGGTCGACGGCTCAACCGGCGGCACCCCGGCAGCGGGCTCCGCGGCAACCGGCTCGGGCGGCGGCGCATCGACAACAGGCGCCGCTGGCGACGGCTCCTCGACGGGCACCGCCTCAGCAGGCGGCGGCTCCCCGGAGGCCGCGGGAGGCTGCTCACCCGCGTCGGCAGGAATCGGCGGCTCGGCCGGAGGCTGCATGGCGGCAGGGATCGGCGGCTCGGCCGGAGGCGCGGCCGCTTCGCCGATCGCCGCAGGCGCCGAGGGCCCCTCCTCGAGATGATGGGCGCCGCTGGTGAGACCACGCCAGAACGGCACGACCTCGTCGGGCGACGGCTCCCGGCCCCAAGCGGCGAAGAGGAACTTCTCCGCGAGCGTCCAGAGGTAGACAGGGTCGGGTTTGCCCCACGGCAGCGGATCGCCCGGAAGGGCGATCGAACTGCCGACGGGCAGGACACTGTCGGGACCGGAATCGGCGATTCCCGGGTATCCGGCATTGAGCGAACGGAGCTCCTGCCAGCGCGACGGCGTGTTGAGGAACTGCGCGGCGATGCTGCGGAGCGTGTCGTCGGCCCGGGTCATGTAGTAGGCCCGGATCGGGATGATCATGGGTGGATCGAGCGCCGGGGCCGACCCGGCGTCGTGCACGAACGGGCGCTGTGGCGAGACTTCGCCGGGCGGCGCCGGTTCCGACGGAGGCACCGGATCCGGCGGCGTGTCCTCTGCCTCCGGGGGCGCGTCGGACTCGTCGTCTGCGGCCTCGGGGGCCGTCTCCGGCGGCAGGTCCTCAGCGGGCAGGTCCTCCTCGGGGTGGGCGCCCGCACCGGTCGCGGCCGGCGGATCGGCGGCGGCGACCGGCTCGCGGTCCGTCACGGCGTCCTGGTACGTGCCCGCCGGCGGCTCGGCGGCGCCCTCCGGCTCGTGGTACGTCACGGCGTCCTCGTGGGCGCCGGCCGGCGGCGCCAGGGGTGTGGCGCCCATGAGCGGTGCGGTCCCCGCCATCGGCGGCGGCGTCGCCGGCGGGATCGCCCCGTAGGTGCGCGCCTCGCCGATGTAGGCCTCGTCGGCGGAGGCCGCGTCGCCGGACGGTCCGATCGGTGACGGCACCGACTCGGGCGGCTCGGCGGCGGAGCGCTCGCGGCCCGGAACCTGCCCGCTCGGCGCGCCGGCGACCGCCGGGCCGCCTTCGGAAACAGGCTCCTCGAACAGCGGCGGCACCTGGCGGTACCAGGCTTCGGTCTGCGTTTGGGCGCGACCGCGCTCGCGTCGGCGGCCTCGCCGCCTCCGCGGACGGGCCTCCGCCGCACCAGCCTCGTCGCGGGCGGCTCGATCAGCTTCGTCGCGGGCGGCTTGCGCAGGCGGATTCCCGCGCCGTCTCCTCTGTCTCATGAACGTACGATTCTACCAGCGGGCGGGGTTCTCACGACTCGTGGGTCAGCGGGGAGTCCGTCCTGCGGAGGGGTCTGCTGTTGTCCACCACCGTGGTCTCGGCGAAGCGGGACTTGTCGGCGCGGTCCAGCAGGGTGCGCAACGACTCGCGGCCGGCCGGATAGCTCGCATAGAGCACCGACGACTTCTCGCCGTCGGCTCCGAGGACGTTGTCTCGGACCCGGGCCGGAAGCACCGCTCTGTTGCCCATGGAGGGGAGCGGCATGGCAACTATCCCGTTCCTGGAACGCACCGGTGTCTCGTGGAAGGACGCCGCGATCTCCCAGTCCACGAACCTCTGATGCCAGGTCTCCATCCCGAGCAGCAGGATCGTGACCGTCGAGTCGCCGAGGATCTCCTCGCGGACCCTGCTCACGATGTAGTGGTCGTCGAGGCTGCCGACGAAGCCGTCCTTCTCGTTCACCCCGATGCAGCGGGGAACGAACTCGGTCCCGTACTGCCGGATGAACGATTCGACGTCACTGAAGTCGGCGTCGTGATAGCAGACGAAGCACGTCAGCCTCGTCGGATCGACCCTGCTGGTGGACACCAGGTCGGCCAGACGCTGCATCAGCATCGAGAGGTTCTTGGGTTTGACCATTCCGCCGGCTCCCTTCGCGCCCCGCGTCTACTGCGGCGCCTCGTAGGCGCGGGCGTCACGCGGCAACACGTCGGTGGGGTAGGCGCCGATGCCGTGTTCGGTGAGGTCGAGGCCGAGCGCCTCCTCCTGCGGCGTGACCCGCAGCAGCCCGAAGCGGCGCAGCAGGGCGAACAGGACGCCCGTCGTCACCAAGGTCCACGCCGCCACGATGCCCACGAGGATCACCTGGACGATCAGCTGGTACCCGTCGCCGCTGTAGAACAGCCCGGCGGAGTCGCGACCGAGGTAACCGTCGTCGTAGCGGGCGAAGAGACCGACCGCCAGCGAGCCCCACAGGCCGCACGCACCGTGCACCGACACGGCGCCGACCGGATCGTCGATGCCCCGGCGCTCGATGAACGTCATCGAGTAGACGACCAGCACGCCGGCGACCGCACCGGTCACCAGTGCGCCGAGCACATTCATCGTGGCGCAACCGGCGGTGATGGAAACGAGCCCGGCCAGCGTGCCGTTGGCGACGATGGACATGTCCGGAAGCCCCTGCCGGCGCCACACGACCGCGCCCGCGGTCACCGTTCCCACCGAGCCCGCCACGAGAGTGTTGAGGATCACCCGCGTGACCGGGCTGCCGGCAGTGGCGGCGAGCTGCGACCCGGCGTTGAAACCGAACCATCCCAGCCACAGGATGAACACGCCGAGAATCACCATCGGCACCGCATGGCCCGCGATGGGCCGCGGCGTTCCGTCGGGCGTGTACTTGCCCAAGCGCGGGCCGAGGAGGACCGCCCCCATGAGCGCCGCGCTGCCCCCCGTGACGTGCACCACGCTCGAACCGGCGAAGTCGCTGAAGACGGCGCCGCCGATGGAGATGTCCGCGATCAGCCCGCCGCCCCAGGTCCAGTGCACGACCGTCGGGTAGATGAAGGCGCACATCGCCACGCTGAAGAGCAGGTACGACCGGAAGCGGGCGCGCTCGGCCATCGCCCCGGAGGCGATGGTGACCGCGGCGGCGGCGAAGACCGCGTGGAACACGAAGAACGTGGCGGTGCTGAGGTTGGCGTTGCCGCTGGAGCCCGTCGCCACGAGATCGCTTCCCGCCAGGAAGAACCCCTCGGTCCCCCACAGGGGGTTGCCCGCGCCGAAGGCGATGGCGTAGCCGGTGGCCAGGAAGGCCACGGTGCCGATGCACATGTCGGCGAGGTTCTTGGCGAGGATGTTGGTGGTGTTCTTCACCCGCGTCAGGCCGGTCTCGAGGAGGGCGAAACCGGCCTGCATGCAGAACACGAGAACGGCGGCCAGCAGGACCCAGGCGTTGTCCAGCGCCGCCTGCACGGCCGCTGCGGGGCCGTCGGTCTGCGCTGCGGCCGGCGTGGTCAGCAGGGCCACTGCCGCGCCCGCCGCGCCAAGAACGATCAACGTGCCGCGCTTCATGCAATTCTCCCGCTGCGCCCGATCAAACGAGCCACAACGATAGGGTCGAGCAACGGCGTTTCATCGTTTGCGCCACGGAGTGCACGTCACGCCTCGGCGTCCACGTTGGGGTGGGCCGGCCCGGGGCGGCGCGGCGCCCAAAAACCGGAAGACCCCGCCGGGGCCACCAACCGGTTCGGGGCGGCGGGCGCCGGGGGCGGGGGAGCCGCCCCAAGGACCGGCGGCGGCGG
>JAPPKQ010000260.1 GCA_028819945.1 bacterium
ATGCAGGAGTACCTGCGCGGCGAGTTGGAGCGCATCGCGGCTCGCCCGTCGCTGGACACGTGGCTACGGGAGGTTCAGTACCGGAAAGCGGCAACCGGCACCCACGTCGAGGCCTCGGACATCCTGCAAGCCCGCGACGCCGATCGAAAGTGACGGCGGTCGTCGACGCCTCGGTGCTCGTGGCGGCCCTAGTCGACACGGAGATCGATGGGCACTGGGCGACCGCGGCGATGTCCGAGCACCGCCCTCTGGTCGCTCCCGAACTCGGACCGGCGGAGGCCACGAACATCCTGCGACGGCTTGAAGCGAGCAGACAGATCTCAGCACCCGAAGCCGCAGCGGCCCATCGAGACCTGCTCCGGCTGGACATGGACTGCCATCCATTCGCACCGTTCGCCGAACGCGTCTGGGCGCTTCGAGGCAACCTCACATGCTATGACGCCTGGTACGTGGCACTGGCAGAGACGCTGGCCGTCCCCCTGCTGACATTGGACCGCCGCATCGCCCGAGTCGGTGGCACAGACTGCGAGGTCATCGTTCCGCCGGCCTAGGAGTGTGCTGAGCAATCCACGGGAATCGCCGGTCGGGTGGCCGGATCCTGGATTCCGGCCTCCGCCGGAATGCCGAATCTGGGCATCGGCGGCATTGCTCAGCAGACTCCGAGTCCCGAGTCGGAGTGCCGACGGTGGCGCACGGTGCTCGGGAACTCCGAATGAGGGCTTGATCGAAGCGTTGCGGCGCAGTCGCCGGTCCAGCGGGACTCAGAACGACCGGGTCACCACCGAGGCGACGTTGCGGCCCGAGGCGCCCCAGACGCCCGCGCCGGGGAACGTGGCGGCGCCGGCGCAGAACAGGCCGCCGATCGGCGTGGTGTAGCGGGTCAGGTGCCGCGGCCGGCCCAGCAGCGCCGACAGCGGCGAGCCGGAGAACGAGGCGGCGTGGCCCCTAGGCATGCCGAACTGCTCCTCGTAGGACGGCGGGGTCATCGCCCGCCAGTCCACGATGGACTCGGCGAACCCCGGCGCCATCAGCCCGCCGAACCGGCTCAGCCAGCGCTTCGGCTCCTCAGCGCCCGACCAGCCGCCCGCCAGCTCATAGGGCGTGTAGAGAACCTCGAGGCTGAACACTTCGCCGCCGCCGGCCGGGCGCATTCCGGGGTCCAGCACCGACGGGATGTTGGCGAAGAACACCGGGTGCTCCCCGACCCGCCCCGCCGCGGAGTCCGCCAGCGCCCGGCGCAGCGCGTCGAGACCCGGCAGAACGAACGTCGTGGGCTTGAGCGCCTCGCCGGCCTCCAGGCCGTCGACCGCCTCGGCGTAGACCGGCGCCGCCGAGAGGACCGCGTCCACCTTCGACTCATAGCCGTCGCGGCCCACCGGTCCCCAGCGTCGGCTGAAGCGGTCAGGCACCCCGGCGCCCTCGAGGGTCACCGCCGCCGGGTCGCACGCCACCACCACGGCGCGCGACTCGATCACTTCCCCGCCGGCGAGGCGAACCCCCACCACCCGGCGGCGCCCGGCCGCGCCCCGATCCGCCAGGACGCTTGCGACCCGCGTCCCGCAGCGCACCTCGCCGCCCGCGGCGACCAAGCTCCGGCTCACGGCGTCGGTCAGCGCGCCGCTGCCGCCGGCGGGCCGTCCCATCCGCACCAGGTGCCGCACGGCGTAACCCAACGAGCCCAGGCCGGTGCCGGGCTCCGCACCCGTGAGGCCCCAGACCACCGGTCCGGTGGCCAGAGCAGGCAGGATCAGCGCCTCGTGGCCGAAGAAGTCGCCCAGCAGCGAATGCGCCGACCGGCGCGACCACCTCCACAGCCGTCGGGCCGCGGTCGAGCGGCGCCGCAGCACGCTGCCGAGGACACCGGGCCCCGGCGTTTGCTGGGCGAGTTCGACGAGCAACTCGGCGACGGGCATTGCGGCCGTGACGAATCGCCGGTAGCCGTCGACCTCGTCGGGATAGGTTCGCCGCAGCCCGTCGAGTGTCGTCTCGAGGTCGTGGTGGGCCGTCCAGGTGGCGTGACCGTCCCAGAAGCGGCTGATGCCGACAGGGTCGACGTCGAGGTACTGGAGACCGAAGGCGGCCAGATCGAGTTCGTCGGCGATCGGCATGGCCCGGACGAGCAGGTGGTCGCAGTTGCAGATGTTGACGCGGGCGCCGACCGCCTCGACGGTGGAGGCGCACCCGCCCACGGTGTCACGGGCCTCCAGCAGCACCGTCTGCAGACCGGCCCGAGCCAGGTAGGCCGCCGCGATCAGTCCGTTGTGGCCCGCGCCGAGGACGGCGACATCGGTGGATCCGTTCAACGACATGGCTCGGAGTCTCCCAGACGGTCACGCACCATGGTGCGGAGACGCCCGGCGAGGACCGGTGCCTCGGCGGTCTGCAGTTCGCCGTCGCGCACCACGACCCTGCCCCCCACGACCACGTGACGGGGGCGCCGGCCCGGATCGGCCCACAGGAGGCCGGCCAGGGGGTCGCCGACGCCCGCGTCGGCCACACCCGTCACGTCGAAGCAGCACAGGTCGGCGGCGGCGCCGATCTCCAGATGTCCGAGCTCCGGCCGCCCGAGCCCGGCCGCCGACCCGGTGGTGGCCATCGAGAGCACCTCCCGCGCCGTCGGTGGCCGCGGGGTCAATCCCCCCACCTGCAGAGCCAGGCGGGCGTCCGCCAGCAGGTTGCCGGCGTCGTTGCTTCCGCCGCCGCTGGTGCCCAGACCCACCCACACGCCGGCGTCCAGCAGCGCGCCCACCTCGGCCACGCCCCAGCCCATCGGCACGTCGCAGCCGGGGGCGTGCGTGGCACAGGCGCCCGAGGCGGCGAAGCGGTCCCGCTCGGCGGCGGTGATCTCGCAGAGGTGCGCCACGGTCACGTCGTCGGCCAGCCAACCCCACTCGTCGAGGAGATCGAGAGGGCGACGGCCCCAGCGCGCTGCGGCCCGCTCGACGTCCACCTGCTCGTTGGCCTGGGTGCGACGACGCAGCCCGTGGCGGGCGGCGACCTCCGCGAGGGCAGCGAACGTCTCGGGACCGTCGGAGTGCACGCCCGCGGGACCGCAGGCGATCTGCAGCATCCCGTGCCGCTCGCCGGGGCCGTGGTGTTCGACGAGCGCCTCGATCGAGGTGGCGGCTGTCTCGGGATCATCACCGGCGGTGCCCCGGACGAACACCAGGCGTGCACCCAGATCGGCCGCGGTGTCGATGGTCGCGGCGGCGAGTTCCAGAGGGTCCTCTCCGGAGGGCCAGGTCAGATGATGGTCGGCGACCGTGGTGACGCCGGCCAGGAGCCCCTCCGCAATGCCCACGGCGGCGGCGACCGCGGTCAGTTCGGGATCGACGCGGGCGTGCCGGTAGTAACCCCCCATCACGGCAAGCCAGCGGTCCATGCGCACGTGGCGGGTGCCCTCCAGCGTCCGGAAGGCGGACTGCAGCAGATGATGGTGGGCGTTCACCAGGCCGGGGATGACGACGCACCCGGAGGCGTCCAGTATCGCTCGCTCGGCCCGGTCGGTCGCTGAGGGTCCGCTCGCGGCACCGCTCCCGACACCGGCCACCACGCCGTCCCGGCACAGCACGTCGGCCCCGGCCGGCTCGCGGCGCCCCGTCCACACCAACTCGGCGCCGCACCTGTGGGTTATAAACAACAGCCACCCCCACAGACAGGCAGAAAAGTCGGTTTGCCGGATGGGCGGGT
>JAPPKQ010000444.1 GCA_028819945.1 bacterium
GCTGCACGCCGAGTCCCCGCTGGGCCTCGGCTGAGGAACCAGCCCCATGTGCTGTGCGGCAACTCCGGCTCGGGCCCGCGGCCGGCCGGTGCCGCCGCCGGTCCGCAGCCGCGCCGTGCCCGGCGGGGGCGGCGGGTCACTCGCCGCGGCGCCAGACCTCCAAGGCGGCGCGCATGGAGGGCTCCAGCCAGACGTCGAAGCGGCGGCGCGCCGCCGCCGCGCCGTCGCGGAAGTTCACCTGGAACGGCTCGCGCGACACCACCTGGTGATCGTAAATCTCCCCGCCGCGCTTGCGGTAGAAGATCAACACCCCGGCCACCACGCCCCGGAACGACTGTCCCACAGCGTGGAACGACAGCAGGACCTCCGAACGGCCGTTGGGGGTGTCCAGGCCGATGCGGTTCCAGGCGCTGAAGTTGCGCAGGTTGGCGAAGTAGCCCTGCCGCCGCACGCCGTCGATCACCTGCTTGCGGTGCCAGTTGCGTCGCTCGGGATGGTCGGCGGGCGAGTAGTCGGCGAAGGCCCGGCGCTCGCCGCTGCCGTCGTCGATGGCCTCGATGAGGTCGGCCTCGATGCCCGCGATCCGCGCCTTGGCGTGCCAGAAGACCTCGGTGGCCACGTGCATGGCGTCGGCGAAGTTGCGCCGCAGCCGCGACGCACTCGCCCGGAACTGATCGGAGATGACCGAGATCACGCCCGTGAGGTCGACGGGCTCGCTGGGCACCCGGCCCAGCGTGCTGACGCCCTGCAGGAAGCTGCGGCGCTGGGAGGTGGCCACCACCCGGCGCAGTGCCGCCAACCCGTCGGCGTGGGCCACCGCGCAGGCGTCGGAGTAGGCGTTGCGGTCCTCGCGCCGCACCGTGAGCGGGAAGAGATCGGCCGCCATGAGGCTGTAGGAGGCGGCCGCCCGGGCCACCCGGTCGCTCAGGTTGCCGAAGGGCCTCAGCCGCCCGAGGGCGTGCAGCAACCAGGCCGCCACGAGTTCGGGCGCCGGCTCGTGGCCCGGCGGCGGGATGGCGTCGATGATCTGCTGCAGCTTCTCGGCCGAGAAGCCGTCCTCGTCGGCGGGCCGCTCGTCGGCGGCGGGCCGCTCATCGCCGGCGTGGAACCGCTCCAGCTCGCGCAGGCGCCCGTGCAGTTCCACGAGCAGTTCCGGAGCCAGGGTCGGGCGGGCCTCCTCCTCGTCGTCCAGACGATCCAGCAGCCACAGCACCACGTCGCGCAGCAGCGACAGGATCTCCACCTCCGACTGCTCCATGTCGGCGCCCGCCGCGTCCCTCCCGGCGGCGTCGAAGCCGTTGGTCGCCAGGCGGAAGGCGAGGCCCCTGTCCATGTCCACGAGCCGCTCGGCGAGGGCGACGTCCAGCGCCCACTCTCGGGCCAGCCTGGCCTCCAACGCCGTCAGCCCGTCGGGGTTCTCGTCCAGGCACAGGTCGCGGATGTCGGCCCACGCTTCGGCCATCGCGGCGCACTCGCCGCTCGGCGCATCCCATTCGATCGCCGCCGGATCCCCCAGGAGACCACCGGCCGCTTGGCAATTGTTCATCGAACGTCTCTTCAGCTAAAGCACACGGCAGAACTGTTCCCGTACTGTGTATTATCTTCTTGCATCCTTTGCGGTGACCCGCGATCGTACCAGAGCCGTCTGGGCCGGATTGAATCGACATTCGCGGTCGAGCGGCTCCCAGGATCACCCGCCCGCTCCGGCCGGAGTGCTGAAATGGGCACGGACACCGAACCGGGCCGCAGTTCGGGCCGAGCCGGCTCCGAGGACCGCCGGTCCCGCGCCGGCACGAGACCGCTGAAGTGAGAACCCAGCCATGAGCCCGCGACAGACCCTGCAGCCGGCGGCCGGCGCGCCGTTCGCCGGCGACATCATCGACACGCCCATCGTCGAGGAGGTGTCGGAGTCGTTCCTGGCCTACTCGCTGTCGGTGATCACCTCCCGGGCGATTCCCGACGTGCGCGACGGCCTCAAGCCGGTGCAGCGCCGGATCCTCTACTCGATGCTGCGCATGGGGCTGCGGCCCGACTCGCCGCACCGCAAGTGCGCCCGGGTGGTCGGCGACACCATGGGCAACTACCACCCCCACGGCGACGCCGCCATCTACGACGCCCTGGTGCGCATGGGCCAGGACTTCAGCCGGGGCGTGCCGCTGGTGGACCCCCAGGGCAACTTCGGCACCCTCGACGACCCCCCTGCGGCCGCCCGCTACACCGAGTGCCGGCTGGCGGCGGCGGCCATGGAGATGCTCGACGAGCTGGACGAGGACACGGTGGACTTCCGGTCCAGCTACGACGGCGAGGCCTCCGAGCCCGTGTGCCTGCCGGGGCGGCTGCCGAACCTGCTGGTGAACGGCACCAGCGGGATCGCCGTGGGCATGGCCACGAACATGGCCCCGCACAACCTGCGCGAGACCTACGAGGCGGTGCGCCTGCAGATGGCCGACCCCGACGTGTCCGTCGACGACCTGATGGCGGTGCTCGGCGGGCCGGACTTCCCCTCCGGCGGGGTGGTTCTGGACGACGGGCTGGCCGGAATCTACGCCCGGGGGCGCGGCACGATCCGGGTCCGGGCGCGGGCCGAGATCGTCCAGGTGGGCCCCCGGCGGGAGGCCATCCGCATCCTGGAGCTGCCGTGGCTGGTGGGGCCCGAGAAGGTCGTGGGGCGGATCAAGGAGGTCGTCGGCGCCGGCCGGCTCGAAGGCGTCGAGGACGTCAAGAACCTGTCGGACCGCCACACCGGACTGTGCATCCAGGTCGACTGCCGCCCCGGCACCGACGCCGCCGCCGTGCTGGCGAAGCTGTGGCGCCTGGCGCCCCTGGAGGAGACGTTCGCGCTGAACAATGTGGTGCTGGCCGGCGGCGTGCCGGTGACCTGCTCGCTGAAGGACCTGCTGGGGCACTACATCGACCACCGCATCGAGGTGGTGGTGCGCCGCACGCGCTTCCGGGCGGCCGCCGCCGAGGAGCGCCTGCACATCCTCGAGGGCCTGATGATCGCCCTGGACAACATCGAGCGGGTGGTGGCCATCATCCGCGGCAGCGCCACCGCCGAGGCGGCCCGGGAGGCGCTGTGCGAGCAACTGGAGCTCAGCGAGGTGCAGGCCGAGGCGGTCCTGGCCATGCGGCTGCGGCGCCTCGCGGCCCTCGAGCGTGATCGCATCATCGACGAGGGCGACCGGCTGGTGGCCGCCCTGGCCGGGTACCGGGAACTGCTGGGGTCCGAGGCGAAGCGCCGGGAGCTCGTCGTGGCGGAGCTGGGTGAGCTGGCCGAGCGCTACGGGCGGCCGCGCCGCAGCCGGATCATGCCGGCCGCCGAGGCGGACGCCGCCACCGCGGCCGCGCCGGGCTCCGCCGGCTCGGCGGGCTCGGGTTCCGGCGCCGCCGGGGAGGCGTGGCTGGTGACGCTGTCGAGCACCGGACTGGTGGGCAGGTCGTCCGTCAGCGCCTCGCGGCGGCGCAACCTGGGCCGCCACGACCTGGTGCGCGCCTCGGCGCTGGTGGACGCCGGGGGCATCGTGTGGGCCCTGACCAGCGAGGGGCGCGCCGTGCCCCTGGCCGCCGATGGCGTTCCCGAGGTGGCCGGGCGCAGCCGCGGCGTGCCCGGCGGCGAGGTGTTCGACCTGATCGGCGACGAGCGGATCCGCGGCCTGGTGCCGGCGG
>JAPPKQ010000312.1 GCA_028819945.1 bacterium
GCGCTACAAGGAGCTGCAGGACATCATCGCCATCCTGGGCCTCGACGAGCTGTCGGAGGAGGACAAGGTGACGGTGTCACGTGCCCGCAAGGTGCAGCGCTTCCTGTCCCAGCCCATGTTCGTGGCCGAGGTCTTCACCGGCATGCCGGGCATCTTCACGTCCACTTCCGACACCGTGGAGAGCTTCGAGGCGCTGGTCTCCGGCGACCTCGACGACCTGCCCGAGCAGGCCTTCTTCATGGTCGGCGGTGCCGAGGACGCCAAGCGCAAGGCGGCCGAGTTGCAGGCGCAGGCGGCGTAGCGTGCCCCTGCAGGTCGAGTTGGTGTCGCCCGAGGAGGTCGTCCTCACGACGACCGCCTCGATGGTGCTGGTGCGTACAACCGACGGGGACATCGCCTTCCAGCCTGGCCACGTGCCGTTCGTGGGTGTCCTGCTGCCCGAGCGGGTGCGGATCTACGGCGACGGCGGCGACACCCAACTCATCGCGGTGCACAGCGGCTTCGTGGAGGTCTCCGGCGACAAGGTGGCGATCCTGTCCGACGTGGCCGAACTGGCGGGCGACATCGACGTCGACCGGGCGAACGCGGCAGCCGACCGGGCCCGGGCCACCCTTGCCGAAGATCCCGATGACGAGGAGGCCACGGCGGCCCTCAAGCGCGCTGAGGTGCGCCTGGCGGTGGCGGCGGGATCGACTCACTGAGCAGGGGCCTCCCGCGTCGGCGGCGGGGCCGGGCGCCTCACCGCCCGGTCGGAGTCTCGGATTGCCGCGACGCGATTGCAGGGCTACGGTCGCCCCGTGTTCTCGATGGGCCGAGAGGTGGGGCCGGGACGCAGGCGGCGGCAGGCGCGACTCGTGGTGCGGCCGCGCCGGGGCCTGCCGGCGTTCGCCGTCTCCGCCCTCGTCGCGTCACTGCTTCTTCCGTCCGCCCCGGCGCTGTCGCAGTCGCTGCCCGTCCTGACCGTCACCGCCGACTACCCCCGCGTCTTCGAGAGCGACCCGAACTGCGGTCGGCTCGTCGGCTCCGTGGCGCAGGTCGAGGACTGCGACTACGCCCGTTTCACGCTCCACGCCGATCCCGCTCCCACAGCGGACCTCAGCGTGTCGGTTCTCATCAGCGGCACGTCGGCTGCGCTTCCGAACGATCGCGCCGGGAGCGAGGGCACCGGGCTGCGGACGGTCACCGTTCCCGCCGGGCGGTCCAGCGTCACCTTCCGGGTCGCCGTCCGCCCCGTCATCTATTTCAACCCCGTGTCGATGGCGTTCACGACCGCCGACAACGCAGACCTGCCTGGTTCGCTGCGCCGCAGGCTGGTCAGCTACGAGTGTCCGGTCGACTGGGACCCGTCCGCCGACGACGGCACGGGGAATCCGGGTGACGGGCACCCCCGGCCTCTGGACGGCACGCTCGGCTGGAAGTCCGGCTCGCCGGCCGCCGACGACGCCTCGTTCAATGCCGAACGGGCGAGGAGAATCGCACCCTTCAACTCGGGCGACTGGGTCTGGACGACGCAGAACCCGCAGAGCGCCGCCGCCCTCGCCGCTCTCGACGCCGAGTATTTCCGCGCGGTCGCCGACTCCGTCAGGTACTGCGGGGAGGGTTTCAGCCTGTTCAGCAACAAGCGGTCCATCAGCGCCAACATCAGGACCGGCCGCGACGAACCCGTCGCCTACTCGTTCGGCGCGCGGACAGTGGCCAGGATGGACGCCTACGACAAAGAGGTGAGGGCCCGTTTCGACCCGGTCGTCGGCGTCAGCGCCGGGAGCGCCGTGACCGAGGGCGGCACCGCCCTTTTCACCGTCAACGCCTATCCCGAGCCGAGCAGAGCCTTGACCGTGAACCTGCGGGTGACCCAGGACGGCGATTTCGTGGCCGCTGCCGCCCTGGGGCCGAAGACGGTGATGGTGCCCACCAGCGGCAGCGTCACCTACACGGTCTCCACCGCAGGCGACAGCGCGGATGAGCCCGACGGCTCGGTGACGGTGACGATCGAGTCGGGGAACGGCTACGACATCGCCGGCGACCGCCGTGACTCAGCCGCCGTGACCGTCCGCGATGACGATGACCCGCCGCCGCCTCCTACTCCGCCGCCTCCTACTCCGCCGCCTCCTACTCCGCCGCCTCCGCCGACCCCGGTGGTTTCGTTCGCCTCGGCGGCCTCGTCAGCGGATGAGGCCGCGGGCACGCAGAACGTGTCGGTGAATCTCGTTCCGGCACCGCCGTCGGCTGTCACGCTGGGCTACACGGTCGCCGGTTCGGCGACGTCGGGATCGGATTTCGAGGCCCTCTCCGGCTCAGCGCCGGTGCCCGCGGGGACGAGCAGTTTGAGCATTCCGGTGACGATCACCGACGACGACACGCCGGAGGGCAGCGAGACGGTGGAGTTGACGCTGACCGGCGGCGAGGGCTACACCGTCGGCACGACGAGCGTGCACACGCTCACCATCACCGACAACGACTCCACAACCCCGCCGCAGCCGCCGCGTACACAGCGGTCGACGCGTACGCAGCAGTCGCTGGGACAGAACGGCCCGGAGGTGGTGCCGCTGCGGGTCGGGGTGCTCTTCGACGACGTGGTGCTGGAACTCGACGAGCCTCCGACGTCGCTGGACCTCGCTCCCGGCGTCGTGGGGCGGCCCGACCGCTACTCAGCGCTTGTCGACGATCCTCTCATCGTCGCCGCCGTGGTGTCGGGGTCGACGCTGTCCCTGATCCCGGGGAGTGTGGGCACCACGACGGTGTCAGTCTCGGCGGGCAACTCTCTGAGCGTGGTCTCCCAGTCGTTCCAGGTGACTGTCAATCCCGGAGAGTGACGGCGTCACCGGGCCGTTCGGCGCGGGCTCCGCGCAGCGTCGCGCGCGTCGCGTCCGTCCGGCGCCGGTCGGCTCGGCACGAGCGGAGCGGCCGGGCCGCGGTCGGTGAGCAGGCCGAATCGCCGCGGTCGCCCGTCGCGGTGCGTCTCGGCTCATGCGGCGGCATGATGAATCCTCACACCGGCCACTCAGGAGACTGCTGAGCAATGCTCACGACGCCCCGATTTGTCATTCCGGCGAAGGCATGTCCCGGACCCCGATCCTGGTGCCTGCCCCGGACTCGATCCGGGGCAGGAATCAAGGGCTCGGCCGCCCGACCGGCACCGCCCGTGGACTACTCGGCGCACTCCTAGGCGGTCCGGTTCGTGATCGGGGTGGCCAGCAAGGAGATCACCCGATGAAGCGAGTCACATGGCGGCGGGCTCTCGTGACCGGGGCCTCGGCAGGCATCGGCAAGGCCATGGTCCAGGAGCTGGCCCGCCACGGCACGGAACTGGTTCTGGTGGCGCGCAACGCCGACCGTCTCGAACGGATCGCCGGTTCGCTGGAGGTGCCCGCCGAGGTGCTGCCGGCCGATCTCTGTGACCGGACTCAGCTCGACGCTGTGGCTCGACGCTGCGCCGCCGCCGACGACCCGATCGACCTGCTCGTCAACAACGCCGGCATCTGGAGTTTCGGCGCGCTCATCGGTCCCTCCGGCGACGTGGCCGAGAAGATGGTGGCGCTCAACGTGGCGGCGGTCGTGGGGCGCAGCCCCCCCCCCCCCGGGCAGATTGTGGCCCACCCCAGAGGGGGCCTCCGCAAAAAATAGTCTATAGCCCGGTGGCAGCCGCTGCCCATAGAG
>JAPPKQ010000367.1 GCA_028819945.1 bacterium
GCCGCGGCTCAGCGCGGCAGGCCGGAACTCCGGGCGTCGCCGGCGGAGAACTCCTTCAGGGCCTTCTCGATGTCGCTGCGGTACTTGAGGAGCGTGTGGACCGTCTCGGCGGCCGTCTCGGCGTCGACGTGCTCGACGCCGAGCAACACCAGCGTGCGCGCCCAGTCCAGGGTCTCGGACACCGACGGCGCCTTCTTCAACTCCAGCTGGCGAACCGAGCGGACGATGCGGGCCACCTCGTCGGCCAGGCTCTGGCTGATGTCGGGAACCTTGGTCAGGACGATTTCCCGCTCCCGCTCGAGGTCGGGATAGTCGATGTAGAGGTATAGGCAGCGGCGCTTCAGGGCCTCGGAGAGCTCGCGGGTGTTGTTGGAGGTGAGGAACACGAGGGGGATCTGGGTGGCCTCGATGGTGCCCAACTCCGGGATCGACACCTGGTAGTCGCTCAGGATCTCCAGCAGCAAGGCCTCGGTCTCCACCTCCACGCGGTCCACCTCGTCCACCAGCAGCACCACGGGCTCGCTGGCCCTGATGGCTTCCAGCAGCGGCCGGGTGAGCAGGAACTCCTCGGAGAAGATGTCGTCGGACACCTCGTCCCAGGTCTGGGACTCCGCCTGGATCCGCAGCAGTTGCTTCTTGTAGTTCCACTCGTAGAGCGCCTTGGCCTCGTCGATGCCCTCGTAGCACTGCAAGCGGATGAGGCGGGCCCCGCACATCTCCGCCGTGCTCTTGGCAAGCTGCGTCTTGCCGGTGCCTGCCGGTCCCTCCACCAGCACCGGCTTGGCGAGGCGGTCGGCCAGATAGACCACCCCGGCGATGCCCTCATCGGCCAGATACTGCACACCGTCGAGGCCGTCCCGGACCGCGCTGACGTCGGCGAAGCGATGAGCCATGGATCGTCAGGCTACGGGGAGCCGGCGCGGGCCGGGCAACGGGCCTCAGCGACGCCGGGCGGCCCAGAGGCGGCGGCGCAGGGGAATCAGCAGGTGGCGGGCAGCCGGTTGGCCGCAGAGGTTCGCCACGATCAGGTAGAGCGTCCCGGCGGCGACCAGGCAGACCGGCGCGGTCAGCAGGTGCGGGGCGCCCGCCATGGCGCGCATCAGCAGGAAGCCGGCGATCCCCGCCAACACGGCGCCGGGCAGCAACCGTCCCGCCAGCCGACCGAACGGCGGTCGCAGCCCCATGGTGCGGCGGATCCGCCTGCGCAGCAGCCCCAACTCCAGCCAGGCCGCGACGGACGCCGCCAGCGCCAGGCCGACGGCCCCGAATCGCCTGACGTCGCCGGTCTGGCGAATCTCGCTGTCGAGCAGCCAGAAGGCCGGCAGATCGCCCAGGCGCCGGATCTCGCCGTCGATCACTCCCACCCGGTCCAACTGGATCATCAGCACCAGCCCCCCCAGGGCGGCGAAGACCAGCCGACCGGCGGCGATGCGGGCCGGGCCCTTGGTGTCGCCGGCGGCGTAGCAGGTGTTCTGCAGCAGGCGGGAGAGCCCGGCGGCCACGATGCCGAGGCTGTACGCCGCCAGCACCAGCCACACCACGTAGGTGTCATCGGCGGTGAAGTTCACCCGCTGGTACAGCGCGCCCACGATGGGGCGGCCGAAGGTCACGAAGGCCACGAGGGCGAAGACCAGGAACAGCAGCACCCGGGCGGCGCCGACGGTGAGGCGCTCGTGCAGACGCTCGAGACTCTCCTGCTCGCGCGCCATCTCGGGCAGGTCGGCGGCGGCCACCGACACGGCGAACACGCTGATGGGCATGAGGTACAGCACCTGGGCGCGGTCGAGGTAGGCGATGGCGCCGGTGGCCAGCAGCGACGCCAGGATCACGTCCACGTAGCTGGAGAGCGTGACGACGCCGCGGCCCGCCACCGCCGGACCGAACCGGCGGGCCACCTCGCGCACCCCCTGCAGGCGAAGCCGCAGGCTGACCCGCAGGCGCGGCACCAGTGACACGACGGCGGGGATCTGGACGACGAACTGCAGGGCCCCGCCCACCAGCACGCCCCACGCCGCCGCCTCGGCGATCCCGGTCTCGGCCGCACCGACCACGCCGGCGGCCGCCACCGCGGCCACGATGGCCACGTTCCACAGCACCGGCGCCACGTAGGAGAGGAAGAAGCGCCGGTGGGCGTTCAGCACGCCGAGGCACCAGGCCGCCATCACGATCAGCCCGATCCCACCGGCCATGATGCGGATCAGCACGACGGTGAGTTCGTGTCGCACGCCCGAGAAGCCGGGGGCCACGATCCAGGTGAGCGGCTCGGCCAGGAAGATCGCCAGCAGCACCAGCCCGCCGGTGAGCACCGCCAGCAGGCCCGCCACCGCGCCCGCCAGACGGCCCGCCCGCTTCTCGTCGCCCTCCTCGAGGACCTGGGCGTACACCGGAATGAACGAGGCCGACAGGGCCCCCTCCCCCAGCAGGTTCTGCAGCAGCTTGGGGATCCGCAGGGCGGCGCCGAAGGCGTCGGCGGAGGCGCGCGTGCCCAGGAACGCCCCCAGGACCGCCTCGCGCGCCACTCCCGACAGGCGCGACAGCACCACACCGGCGCCGACGACGGTGGCGCTGCGACCGCTGCGGCGGCGGCGGGCGCCGAAGTCGCCGGAGGGCGGCTCGCCGTCTCCCCGCAGAGGCGACCGGTAGAATCCGCTCACGGCAAGAGCGTAATCAGCGCTGCTCAGAGCACTCGGGAGGCACAACGTGGCCGCATCCGCGGCGGTTACGACCGCAGACGCCGGGACAACGACCAGGCGGCAGGCGATGGAGGCCCTGGGCCGGCGCGCCAAAACGGTGGCGCCGCTCCTTTCCGCAACCCCCACGGATGCCAAGAACCAGGCGCTGCGAGCCGCTGCGGCGGGGCTGCAGTCCCATCGCGACGAGTTGATGGACGCCAACGAGGCCGACCTGACCGCCGCCAAGGAGGCCGGAATCTCGCCCACCCTGCTCGACCGGCTGCGCCTCACGCCCGCCCGCATCGACGGGATGGCGGGCGGACTGCGCCAGGTGGCCGACCTCCCCGACCCGGTGGGTGTCGTCGTCGCCAGCGACGTGCGCCCCAACGGCCTGCGCATCCAGCAGGTGCGGGTGCCGCTCGGGGTCGTGGCGATCGTCTACGAGAGCCGTCCCAACGTCACCAGCGACGCGGCCGGCCTCTGTCTCAAGTCCGGCAACGTGGCCTTCCTGCGGGGTTCCTCCATGGCCATCGGTTCGAACGTGGCCGTCGCCGGGATCCTGCGCGAGGCCTACACCGCCAGCGGCCTGCCCGCGGACGCCCTGATCCTCGTGGAGGACACCAGCCGCGAGGCGGCGGTGGAGTTCATGCGGCTCAGCGGCTACGTGGACTGCCTGATCCCCCGTGGCGGACCCGCGCTCATCCGCTCCATCCTGGAGAACGCCACCGTGCCGTTCATCCTGGACGGTGACGGGAACTGCCACGTCTACGTGGACCGCGGCGCCGACCTGGACATGGCAACCTCGATCGTGGTGAACGGCAAGACGCAGCGCCCGTCGGTCTGCAACGCCACCGAGTCGCTCGTCGTGCACAGCACCGAGGCTGCCGACTTCCTCCCGCGACTGGTGCAGGCCATGCCGACGGTGGAGATGGTCGGCGACGAGGCCTCCCGGGCCCTGGCGCCGAGCATCGAAGCGGCCGACG
>JAPPKQ010000266.1 GCA_028819945.1 bacterium
GGTATCTGCTTCCACCGGTTGACCGATCTCGGAGCCTGAGGGAGAGATGGACCGTGCGGCCCGCGGGCTGTCGGAAGCGGGCGTTCACTCGAACTCGGGCCACCTCGACCCCAAGCTCAGAAGGGCGAGGTTTCGCCGCGGGGGACGCTGATGTCGAACGTCTCCATTAGTTGTGCCAGGAGGGTGTAGTAGCCGACGAGCGTCACGAGTTCCATGACGCCGTCGAGGCCGAGAGCCTCGCGGGCGGCCTCGAAGGTGTCGTCTTCGGGGCGCCGATCGGCCAGCAGATCACCGCAGAGGGCATGAGCGGCCGCGGCGGCGTCGTCGAAGGCGGGCGTGGCGCCCGCGTAGAGATTTCGGATCTGCTCTTCGGTCAGGCCGGCCCGGCGGGCGATGGGTTCGTGCGCCCACCATTCGAACGACGAGCGGTAGTGGGCCGCGACAGTCAGGATGGCCACTTCCCGCACCAGCGGGCTCAGGCCGCAGCCGAAGCGGATGGCCGCACCCACCGCCTGCAGGGCGTTCCCGACGACGGGGCTCAGCAGCAGGGCACCGAACGGCCCCACCAGGCTGCCGTCGGCCTCGGTGAGTCGGAACGAGGCGTCGCGTGCCCTGGCCCCGCCGGCGATCGATTCGTAGAGTTCCCGCTGCTCGTCGCTGAGTTCCTCCGGTCGGAGGCCCTCCAGGCGGCTCACGGCGCCGTCCCTGCCGGCACCCTCGATCCGCGACGGGCGGGTGCCGGACCCGGCAGGCCCTCCGGCCGGCTCACGACCCCAGATCCACGATGGCGGCCACCGAGCCGCCGCCCGCGGGACCCTGCTGCAGGCCCGCCACCGACACGAACACGGCGGGATCACCGATGGCCGCGGCGGCCACACCGCCGACAGCGCCCTTGGTGTGGTGGGTGTGGTGCACGTCGGAGTCGTTCAGAGCCACCTGCCTCCGGCCGCGCAGGCGCCCCGTGGGGTCGGCCTCGCACTTGATGAAGCAGTTCACGACTTTTCCGTCGAGGTCCGCGGCGACAGGGCGCTCGGGCAGGTCCAGGCCCGCCGAGCGGATGGCGTCGTAGATCCCGTCGAAGTCCAGGGCGTCGTTCATCACCGAGTGGCCGATGCGGTAGCGGCCGCCCGCGCCGAGGCGGTTGCCCACCACGACGATCTGTGCCTCCACCTGCTCGACACCCGAGGAGCAGGAGGCGACCGAGGAGTACACGGACAAGTCCTTGGCGATCTGCTCGGGTCGGGGCCGGATGATCTCGCCGAGCGCCGTGGCGATGCCGAGCGCCGAGGTGGCGTTGGAGACCGCCATGGATTCCATCGTGTCGGTGAGGGCGACCGTCTTGCCGCGGGAGTGCGCGTCGGCGATTCGCTCGGCGGTCAGCAGCGGCGTCTTGGTCTGCACGAAGTGCACGTCCGCGCTGTCGGTGATCCCGGCGGCCTCCATGGCCTTGCGCACGCCGGCTGCGACCTTGTCCACCATCTCCAGGCGGCCGATCTCCTCGGGCAGGATCGGCTCGGAGACGGCGAAGCCCACGGCCAGGCGCTTCTCGTCGGCGGGCTCTGCCGGCCCATCCACCTTGGCGAACACGGTCATGTGGGGCGAGATCACGCCGTCGCAGCCGCCGGACCAGGCGATCGGCACCTGCAGGGCCTCGGCGCGGGTCTTGCCGGCATGCTCGACGAGGAAGTCCCGCAGCACGCGGTCGGCCAGGACGCGGGAGAAGTCGTTCACGCCGCCGTTGCCCTCCACCTTGCCGATGAGGGCCACGATCTCATCCGCGGCGAAGTCGCCGGCGGCGATGGCCGTCTCCAGTCCGGAAGTGTCCTGGACGTTCTCGAAGGGAATCTTGCGTACGACGTAGGGCATCTCCGGTCCTCCTCGCCCCTCGGATGGCTCTGACCTGCGGCGAATCCCTGGTTGGGATGCCTCCGGCCGGACGGCCCCATGATAAGCAGTGTTGAATCGTCTACGATCCTGCTGACATTTTCACACCCGGGGGCGGCGGACGGGCTGGCGGCCGGGACCGACACGAGGAGACCATCCAGATGAGCAACCCCAAGCACCTGCTCCCGGGCCAGAAGACCAAGCGGGCGGGCGACCTGCTCTACGTCTCGACGATCTTCCCCGTCGACGGCGACGGCCGCGCCGTGCAGTCCGCGTCGCACTCGCCCCACATGGGGGACTCCGACGTCTACACCCAGTCGAGCGTCATACTCGGCGAGTTGGCACGGCGCGTGGAAGCCGACGGCAGTTCGATGGATCGGGTGCTGCGGGTCGAGGTGCAGCTTGCCGCCACGGCCGACTTCCACGAGTTCAAGCTGGCCTGGATCGACGCGTTCGGCGACGAGCCGCCGGCGCGCACCACCATCGTCGTCGGCGACGACCAGGTGGTGCCCGGGACCCTCGTGACGTTGAACGCCGTGGCGCTCAACGGCAGTTCCTCCGCGCAGCGCGAGACCGTCCACACCGACGAGGCCCCCGACCCGATGCCGTACGAGCACGCCCCGCAGGCCACCAAGGGGGGCCACTGGGTGTATCCCTCGGCGCTTCCGGCGTGCGACTACGAGACCGGCGTCCCCTTGGGTGTCGGCAGGAACCTCCCCGCCTTCCCCTACTACGCCAACGACGCCACCGACCAGGCGGAGTACGTGTTCGCCAACCTGCAGAAGGTGATGCAGGCCGCCGGCACCGAGGTGGCCAACATCATCAAGGCGCACCTCTACGAGCCCGACCTCGGTACCTTCCCCGATGTGGACGCCGTGTGGGCCCGGTACATGCCGCGCCCGCCGACCCGGGCCTCGATGGCGGCGCGGGACCTGCTCGTGGAGCGGGCGGTGTTCGTCGCCAACCTGCTCGGCGTGATGCCCGACGACTCGATGGAGATCGTCGAGACCCGCAAGGGCATCCACTGGCACCCGGTGCTCGTGCGCAAGGTGAACTTCACGCCCGGCATCGCCGTCGGCGACGACTGGCTGTTCCTGGCCGGCCAGGTGCCGGTGCCGGACTTCCTGACCGGCGTGGTCGACACCGGCCCGTCCGAGCTGCGGCACTACTTCAGTGACATCGAACTGCAGACCGAGGCCACGATGCGCCTGATCCAGGACCAGATCGACGCCAACGGCTTCGAGCTGCGCGACGTCGTCGACGCTCACATCTTCCTCGTGCACGCCCAGCGCGACTACCGGGGCTTCGAGCGGGCCTGGAACCGCATCATGGCCGAGGGCGGCATCGATGACCCGCCGCCGATCACCCTGATCCCGTCCCGCCAGCGCAACGGCAACACCGGGATCATGTTCCTCGGCCCCGACGAGCACCTCCGCCCCGACATCGAGATCGACTTCATCCTGAACCGCAGCTGACGTTCAGGGGGCCGGCATGGCCACCCCATAGAATCGACCCGTGGACGGTTTGGGCCGGGGTGAGGTCATTGACGTTCTCCGGGCACACAGGGATGCGCTTGCGGAGCGGTTCGGTGTGGCGGAACTGGCCCTGTTCGGCTCGTTCGCCCGGGACCAGGCCACCGAGTCGAGCGATATCGACATCCTCGTCGGCTTCGAAGGGCCTGCCACGTCAGAGTCGTACTTCGGCGTGCAGTTCTACCTGGAGGACCTGCTCGGTCGACGTGTCGATCTCGTGACCACC
>JAPPKQ010000227.1 GCA_028819945.1 bacterium
TACGTTTTCCAGCGGCACGACCCGGGGCGGCTTGACCCAGGTGTAGATGGCCCCCCAGTCGCCGGGCACCGTCTGGCGGGCAATCTCGATCATCTCCCGGTAGCCGTCGGTGACGATGAGCCCGAGCGACGGCCAGCGCTTCTGCAGGACGGCGTTGAGGGCGACCGTCGTGCCGTAGTGGAGTCCGACGACGTCGCTCGGTTCGAAGTCCGCCGAGGTCTGCAGGTCGGCGAGCCCCGTCAGGAACGCCCTGGTGTCGTCATCAGGCGTCGACGGCGTCTTGGCGGCGAAGAGCTGCCCCTCGCTGTTGAACGCCAGCAGGTCGGTGAACGTGCCACCCGTGTCGACTCCCACCCATACGTCTGACATGACCGTGTGCTCCTTGCCTCTGTCGAGCGCCCCTCTGTCAAGCGCGCCGGGGCCGGCCCTCGGGACCGTCCCCGCTTCGGCGCCGGGGGAGCCTAGCACGCACGAATTGGGGCCAATCCGGCCGTTCGGGCGGCTTCGGAGGGCGATGAACCCCAGGGTGGACCATGGGGCAGGGGCATGTGCCGGGGGGCTTCCAGCCAGGAGACGCCTTCCATGTAGGCGGAGATCAGCGACGCCGGGATCGGCGGATCGTGGAAGCAGAAGTCCGCCGGGGCGTCGGTGTGCACCAGCAGGATGCAGCCTCGCTGGGTCAGCAGCGGGCCGTGGCGGTGGAACGACGGGTTCCCCACGTAGCTGCCGGCCGCCTGCCTGCCGGTCCCGGGCATGAAGAAGTCGCCGGAGAGCCAGATGATCTCCTCCCAGCAACCCGGGTGGGATTCCTGGCGGTGGTCACCGACGAAGCCCGATACGAGGTTCACGATGCGCAGCAGGCCCTTCGGTCCGCCGTGGACGTCGCCGCGCACTGGGTCGGGGAGGCGCAAGGACTTCGACCAGACGCCGTGGAGCCGCCCGGGTGCCTGCAACTCCGCGGGGAACACGGTGGGTTCCCACGGCAGGTCGACCGTCCGCACGATCCGCGGTCTCGAGTCGTAGTAGTCACCGGGGGCGAAGTGGGGGCTCCAGACGGCGACGCCCCGGGCCGGTCTGTGACAACTCGCAGCGAGAGGGGCGCAACCGGTGGGAACGGCCATGAAGCCTCCGGCCCCCAGTTGCCTGCCGTCGATCGTCAGCGAACCCTCGAGGATCACGAGTTCCAGCGTCCCGCCGTCGCCGCCGACACGCCCCGACCAGCCCGCGGGGATCTCGACGGAGGCGGTCCGCTGGCCCGTGTCGGGGTTGTGGGACAGGAGGCGGCCGGAGCAGCCGCGCAGCGGAGCGGGCTCGGAGAGAATCGCCGGCGGGACGTCGTTGATCCGGAAGAACTGTGCGACTTGTCGGTCGGGGCTCGGGCTCACGCGCTCCCTGTTCAGTCGGCGCTGATCGCCCGCAGGAATCGCGCCAGGAAGGCGTCCCTGTCGGCGGTCATCGAAGCCGCCCGCTCAGGGTCGAGCGCCAACTCCTCGATGAGGGCGGACACGTCGACGCCCTGGCGGGCCAGGGCGCTCTCCAGCAGGCCGAGCCGCTCGCGGAGATTCCACACCTCCGCTCCCAGAGCCAGGATGACCCCGAGCAGCCGATCGTGGACGGGGTCCTCGAAGGCGTGGTACCCCCGGGTCGGGGGGTCGGCGGCGACCTCGGCGGATGGATCCGGGGGCGAGGACAACGAACCCTCAGACGGCGGGCTTGTCGGCCGCGTTCACCCACCGGTTCTCGAGCCGGAACTCCCCGGTGCGCAGCAGCGCGGCGGTGCCCCAGTAGCTCGGTTCGTCGTAGTCCAGCGGACCGTCGCCGACGTTCACGAAGCCAGAGTCCCGCAGGACGGCCTTGAAGTCCCGGGACAGGAACTCGTTCCAGAAGGCCTCGCCGTTCCCCTCGCAGTCGAACGACTGCAGGAAGGCGCGTTCCGGCGGCAACTCCGCGTAGGGAGGCATGTCCAGGAAGCGGATGTGCCCGCCCGGCCGCAGGAGCCGGTAGGCCTCGGCCATGACGGCGTCGAGTGTCTCGGCGCGCAGCTCGTGGAGGAGCAGGAATCCGGCGATGAGGTCGAAGCTCCCGTCGGGATATCCGGTCGCGGTGGCGTCCCGCTGTTCGAATGCGATGGCCAGGCCGCGTTCCTCCGCCGTCAGGTGCGCCCAGCGCAGGGCGGCGCCGGAGATGTCGATTCCCACCACCTCGGTCGCCTCCGGGTAGGCCTGCCGCAGGGCCATCGTGAGCCCGCCGAAGGAACAGCCCAGATCGAGGATCCGCCGGCAGTCGCCCGGCGGCGCTCCCTCGGCGAACGCCACGAGCGCACCCGGGGGGCTGCCCGTGTAGCCCGTGCGCCACGCCATGCGGTAGAGGGCGCCGCCCCGCTCGTATACCGGGCCGACGAGCGGGTCGCCCCAGTACCCGCCGGGCACGAGGTGGATGTCGTCGAGGCCCTCGCTGTCACGCTCGGTGTAGTACCCGGGCAGTTCGAGGGCGGGATCCAGCACCAGCCGCCCGCGGGGTTCGACCGGCATCCGCTCCAGAACCTCCGCGAGCCGGTTCGTGTGGCCCTCGAGCGAGCGCCTTGCCGCAGCCCACCCCATCTTCTGCGCCTGGTGCTGGGTGGCGGCGGCGAACCGGTAGAGGTGGCTGGGGGCGATGATCGCGCCGGCCTCGTCCATGGTGGCCGGCTCGGGCCTGCCCGTGGCCGTCTCACGCTCGTAGGCATCCAGGATGCCCTTCACGTGCACGGTGTAGTTGTAGCCCCGCAGGCCCTCGAGGTAGTCGAAGTGCGCTGCCTGCTCCTGGGTCGGAGCAGGCAGCGCAGGCATCTCGTCTCCGGACTTCTCGGGCCCGCGGTGTCTCGGGCCGCGCTAGCCGCCCGCCGCCTCGAAGTCCTGGATCCGCACCAGTCCGTTGCCGGTGATGGCGCGGGTCAGCTTCAGGTAGTCGGCGTGGGCGTAGTCGAGCCCGGTCCAGGCGACGGGGTGGATCGGGTAGTCCTCGGCGAAGATCCTCTGGATCTCCCGTGCCGCTTCGTCGGCCGTGGCGGGATCGCCTGTGGCCAGCAGGGCGGCGTTCAGTTCCTCGTTCTCGTAGCCGAACCAGTTCAGGAAGCCGCCGACACCGCCGTAGATGAAGCCGTAGTAGTTGGCGTCGTAGTAGCCCGGCGTGTCGATCACGTCGACGAAGAACTGCAACTCTCCGGTGCGGCCGTACTTGCGGCCGTCGAAGGTGGCACGTGGCTGCTTCTCGATGTTGAGGTCGAAGCCCGCCTCGCGCATCGAGTTCTGCACGAGGATGGCGATCTCCTCGTCCAGCGGAAGGCCGTCCGCATACGCCAACGTCAGCGGCGCGTCGATGCCCGAGAGCACCGCCCCGGCCGCAGCGATGTCGTAGCCGCGGAAGAACTCGTTGGTGTAGCCCGGTGTCGGCGGGATCAGGATCGAATCCCAGATGAGGGCCTCGCCCTGGAAGACCACGTCGACGATGTCCTGGTAGGGGATCGCCTGGGCGATCGCCGCCCGCACAGCCGGATCGTCGAACGGTGGGTCGTAGGTGAGGGCCAGGAACGCACCGGTGGTGGTCGGCATGCGGGTGACCGCAACCCCCTCAGTGGCCTTGGCC
>JAPPKQ010000281.1 GCA_028819945.1 bacterium
CCCGTTCCCGAGTGAGTCCGGTCCGGGGTCGTTGCGATGATTGAGAGGTTCGCCGCCGCATTGCGCCGCAACCGGTCGCTCGTCGGCATCCTCACCATCGCCGTCGGCCTGCTCGTCGGGAACCTGGTGACCCACCAGGAGCCACTGCTGGGGCTCGACCTGCAGGGCGGCGTGGAGGTGGTGTTGCGCCCGGTGCCCGGCGAGACCGAGGTGACGCCCGAAGCGCTCGAGCAGGCCCTGGAGATCATCCGCAACCGGGTCGACGCCCTCGGCGTGGCCGAGCCCGACATCACCGTGCAGGGCGAGAACATCGTGGTGCAGCTGCCCGGTGTGGACGACCAGGACCGGGCGATCGCGCTCGTCGGGCAGACCGCCGAGCTGCGCTTCCGGCCCCTGCTGGCCCGTTCGGTGTCGCTCGCCGAGATCGAGGCCTACCAGGCCGCCGTCGAGGAGTCCGGCGAGGAGGAGCAGGCCGGGGCCGAGGAGCCCGACGATGGCGGCCGGCTCGATGTCGAGGATCTGCTCAACGGCGTTGTGAGCACCACGGCGGAGGATGATGCCGACGCCGTGGTGATCCTGCCCTCCAGCCCCGACGTGAACGGGCAGGTGTTCCACTTCCTGCTGGGCCCGGCGCTGGTGACCGGCGCCGCGCTCGAGAGCGCCACGCCGGTCCTGGAGTTCGCCCAGTGGAACGTGCAGGTCACCGCCCTCGAGGGGGCCGAGGGCATCGACAGGTTCAACGCGGCCGCCCGCACCTGCTACTACGAGGCGCCCGATCCGCTGCTGTGCCCCGCCGGTCAGCTCGGCATCGTGCTGGACGGCACCGTCGAGTCGGCGCCGGTGGTCAACGCCCGGACGTTCGAACGTGACCGCATCAACATCACCGGCGCCTTCAGCGAGGCCGAGGCACGCGACCTGGCGCTGGTGCTGGACTACGGCGCCCTTCCGATGGTCTTCGAGGATCCCGCCGAGGCCGGCCTGGTGCGCACCGTGTCGGCGACGCTGGGCCGCGACGCCCTGCGCGCCGGGCTCATCGCCGGCATCGTCGGCCTGGGGCTGGTGGCGCTGTACATGCTCGCCTACTACCGGTTCCTGGGCGCCGCCGCGCTCGGCAGCCTGATGGTGTCGGGGGTGCTGCTGTGGGTGATCCTGTCGTTCCTGTCCGAGACGCGCGGCCTGGCGCTGACGCTGGCCGGCGTGACCGGCCTGATCGTGGCCATCGGCGTGTCGCTGGACTCCAACGTGGTCTACTTCGAGCACCTCAAGGAGGACGTGCTACGCGGCCGGACGCTGCGCAGCTCGGTAGACCAGGCGTTCCCGGTGGCGTTCCGGACGATCTTCTGGGCCAACCTGGCGACGCTCATAGGCGCCGGCATCCTCTGGCTGCTCACCATCGGCTCGGTGCGCGGCTTCGCGGCCATGTTGGCCATCGCCTCGATCCTTGACCTCGTCGCCACCTACTTCTTCCTGCGCCCGGTCGTGCGGGCCCTGGCGCGCCGCAGCGCCGAGCGCCCGGCGCTGGTGGGCATGGCGACAGTCGTAGCGGCGGCTGCGGCTGATCCCGCGGCGCCGGCCGTGACCCCGGCCACCGGCGAGGCCCGATAATGAACCAGGGCGAGATGACGCTGCGAGACGGCCTGCGACGCATGTACGCCAACCAGGTCAAACTGGACTTCGAGCGCCTCTGGCGCCGGTCGGTGGTGCTGTCGGTGGTAATCCTGCTCATCGCTGGCGGCGCCTGGCTCTTCAGGGGCCTGAACCTGGGTATCGAGTTCGAGGGCGGCACGTTCTGGGAGGCGCCGCTGGGGGAGCACTCGATTGCTGAGATCCGCGGGGCCCTGGCGACGGTGGGGCAGGCCGACGCCCGCATCCAGGAACTCGGCGGGGGCGTGGTGCGGGTGCGCGCCGAGGTGGCGCCCGGCAACACCGCGGCGGTGTCGGCGGTGTCGGCGGCGCTGGCCGAGCTCGGCGGAATCAGCCCCAACGACGTCTCCTTCTCGGCGGTCGGGCCGTCCTGGGGGGCGGAGATCACCAGCAAGGCGCGCCTGGCGCTCATTGTGTTCTTCATCGTCATCGCCGTCTACATCTGGCTGCGGATGGAGTGGAAGATGGCGGTGTCGGCCCTCGTGGCGGTCGGGCACGACATCCTCGTCACCGTCGGGTTCTACGCGCTGTTCGGCTTCGAGGTGACGCCGGCCACGGTCATCGCCTTCCTCACCATCCTGGGGTATTCGCTGTACGACACGCTGGTCGTCTTCGACAAGATCCGGGGCAACGCCCGCACCCGCAAGGACCCGTACTTCGAGGTCGTCACCCGCTCGGTCAACGAGGTTTTCATGCGATCGATCAACACCACTGTCACGTCGGTGCTGCCGGTGCTGTCGCTGCTGATCATCGGCCGCTTCGCGCTCGGCGCGGTGA
Organism: bacterium; assembly: GCA_028819945.1. Classification (GTDB taxonomy): domain Bacteria; phylum Actinomycetota; class Acidimicrobiia; order Acidimicrobiales; family CATQHL01; genus VXNF01. Next base: position 2,422 of record JAPPKQ010000281.1, read on the forward strand.
CGCTGCAGGAGTTCTCGATCGCCCTGCTGGTGGGTCTGCTGGCCGGCACCTACTCGTCGCTGTTCGTGGCGGCGCCCCTGGTGGCCTGGCTGCACGTCTGGGTCACCGGCGAGCGACCGGGGCAGCGCCGGCCCACCGGTGAGCGCCGCCCCGCTGCCGAGCGCCGCCCAGTCGCCGCGCCGCCGCGCCCCAAGCGGTCCGGCAGCGGACCCGTCGGGCGGTCAGGGGTCACCACCAGCCGCAGCCACCCGGCGCGGCCCGCCAAGAAGCGGCGCAAGTGACCGGTCCCGTGCTCCTCGCCCCCGACAGCTGCCTGCCGCGATGAAGTTCTCCGAGGCCGAGCGCCTCTGGCGGGAACTGGTCCGGGAGATTCCCGACTTCCCCGTGGCGGGGGTCGGTTTCAAGGACATCACGCCCGTGCTGGGGCACCCGGGCGCCTTCGGGGCCTGTGCCGACGCCCTGGCGGCGCGCTTCGCCGACGCCGGCGTGGAGGTGGTCGCCGCGGCGGAGGCGCGCGGCTTCATCTTCGGCATCCCGGTGGCCGAGCGCCTCGGGGTGGGGTTCGCCGCGGTGCGCAAGCCCGGGAAGCTGCCGGCGGAGACCGTCGGCGTGACCTACGAGTTGGAGTACGGCAGCGACAGCCTCGAAATGCACGTGGACTCCCTCGCCGCCGGGGCGCGGGTGCTCGTCGTGGACGACGTGCTGGCCACCGGCGGCACCGCCCGGGCCACCTGCGACCTCGTCGAGCGCGCCGGCGGGCAGGTGGAGGGCCTCGCCTTCTTCGTGGAGCTGGCTTTCCTCGGCGGGCGTCGGCGTCTCGAGGGGCTGCGCGTGGAGTCGCTGGTCGTCTACGAGTGAGACACCGACCGAGTCGTCCTCCGAACAGTCTTGCTCGAAGCTCCTATGAGGTTACGTCCGTCCGACCGGTCGGTGCGCGTCCTCGACCGGCAACAGGCCGACAGATCGAGAACAAGGTACCGCAGCCAGCATTCCGGAGAGTCAGACCCACCACCCGCCGGGGACACCGAACAGTGTGAATGTCATTCCGGCGAACGCCGGAATCCAGGAATCAATGGACCGATCAGCATCCACGTCCGATTCTTCCGGGAGTCTCCGAGCCGGGTGCCCGCCGAGGACCAGCGGATGCTTTCAGCCGTTCCGAGATGCATTCACTGTCGTGACG
>JAPPKQ010000086.1 GCA_028819945.1 bacterium
TCCAGGTTCTTGGTGACGTTGGCCCGCGTCATCTTCAGGATCGGCGCCCCGTAGACTAACACCAGCGTGATGACCGGCAGGACGAGGTGCACCACGGCGTCACGTAATCGCCCCCAGTCGGCGGCGATGATGCTGTCGAGGGTGTAGAGGCCGGTCACGTCCTCGGGAGGCCCCATTGCCAGATCCACCCGGCCGAGTGGCGCCGGCGCCCAGCCGATCTTGAAGAAGAACAGGAACAGCAGGAGCTGGGCGAGCCAGAAGTCCGGCATGGAGCCGGCGAACAGGCCGTAGGTGAAGACGCTGCGGTTCACGGCGCGGCTGTACCAGCGCTTGGCCATCCGGGCCGTGAACACCCCGAGGGGCACCAGCACCACCAGCGCCGCCACGAGCGAGATCGTGATCAGCTCGAGAGTGGCGGGAATCCGGTCCGCCAGGTCGGTCGTGACGGCGTTCCCCGTGACGTTCGATCGGCCGAGGTCGCCCCGGAACAGGTCCCGGATCCAGATGCCGTACTGCACAGGCACCGGGTCGTTGAGGTGCAGCCGCTCCCGGAGCGCCTCGATCTGCTCGGGCCCGGCGGTGGAGCCCAATTGCGAGACAGCGGGATCCCCGGGCAACTGGCGGACCAGGGCGAAGATCACGATCGACGCCCCGAAGAGCTGGATGATCGAAAGCGCCAGCCGCTTGGCGATCAGTCGGCCGAGCATCGTGACGACGGTCGCTCAGGCAGGGAGCGATGCGTGTTCGAGTTCTTCCCGTCTCCGGGCGGTGGCGTCGTGGTCGATCTCGAACGTCTCGGGGTCCACGACGACGCCGAAGACCTCCGCGGCGGTCTCCAGCGACACGAAGCCGTTGCGGGCGTCGTCGCGGACCGTCTCGACGTCGCGGCGATGGGGCGGGCCGAAGCCGCCGCCGCCGGCGTTGTCGGCCTCGATCACCGTTCCGGCGCCGAAGCGCGAGGTGGTGTTGGGGGCGAGCCGCCGCATCGCCTCGCCCGGCGTCTGGACCCGGTACTGGTTCAGCGACGACCGCCCGCCGCCGAACAGCCCGAACGCCGGCGCCCAGTCCTCGCCGTAGGTCGTGACCTCGGTCTCGGGCGCCTCGAGGGTGTAGCGGAAGCGGATGCCCAGGCCGCCCCGGTAGGTGCCCGGTCCCGCCGAGTCGCACCAGTACTCGTGGTGGGCGATCCGCACGGGGTTCTGGATCTCGAACATCTCGTAGTCGTTGGCGGCGTAGCCGCCGCCGCAGGCGATGAGACCGATGAAGCTCCAGCCGTCGTTCTCCGACGTGGCCCCGGCGCCCCCCTTGTTCGCCAGCAGCGGCGGCCCGTAGAAGCGCTCGCCGGTCCGCGGGTCGAGGCCCTTGATCATGTGTGACTCGTTGCGGCTCCAGCCGGCGCACACCCGGTCGGGGAGCACTTCGGAGAGCGCCAGGAAGATGGAGTCCCCCGCCACGTCGGAGGAGGTGAAGTTTCCCTGCACGCACGGCGAGGGGAACGTGCAGTTCAGGAAGCTGCCCTCGGGAACGATCACGTCGATGCAGCGCAGCACCCCGTCGTTGTGCGGCAGGTCGGGGTCCACCAGCATCAGCACGACGGCCACGACCGCCGCGAACGTGGTGCCGTAGGCGCAGTTGTAGTAGTAGGGCGTCTGCGGCGAGCTGCCGGCGTAGTCGACGCTGATGTGGCCGCCGCCTGTGGTGATCGCCAGCTTGGCGGTCACGTCGATCGACTCGCTGCCGTCGTCGCAGCGGTAGACGACCTCGCTGGTGTACGTCCCGTCGGGGATCTGCGCCAACTCCGTCCGCATGCGTCGCTCCGTGGCGTCGAGCAGGAAGTCGAGGTGGTCCTTGAGGATCCCGACGCCCTGCTCGGTCGCCAGGGCCTCCAGCCGGAGCCCGCCCGTGCGGCACGCCCCGATGGAGGCCTGGATGTCGCCCAGCACGAAGTGGGGAAGGCGCGTGTTGGCGTGCAGCAGGTTCCACACGTCGGTGCGGAGGGCACCGCGGTCGTAGAGCCGCAGCGGCGGGATGCGGAAGTTCTCCTGCCAGATGTCGGTGGCCTGGGGGTTGTAGCCGCCCATGACCGCGCTGCCCAGGTCGGCGAGGTGGCCCTTGGCGGCGCCCCAGAAGTGGATCTCGCCGTCGACGAACACCGGCATGAAGATGCACGTGTCGGGTGCGTGGTTGCCCCCGTAGTACGGGTCGTTCTGGATGAAGATGTCGCCCGGGCCGATGTCGTCTCCGAAGAACTCGATGAGGTGCTCCAGCGAGTGCACGATGGCGTACGCCATCTGCGGCAGCCCCTCCTCCTGGCTGAGGATCCGGGCCCGCTCGTCCAGAACGGCCGTGCAGAAATCCTTCACCTGGAAGAGTGGCGACCGCGCCGTGCGCTCGAGCACGAGCGACATCTCCTTGGCGATCGCCTCGATCTTCTTGCCGAGGACGACCGCCAGGATCGGGTCGATGTCCTCCCGGGGCGCTGTGGGTACCCCCGCCCGGGTCACTCGGTGAGCCTCATTTCCCAGAACCGCAGGCCCTCGTCGGGCGGCCAGAGGATCCCCTCGACGCCGGGCCGATGCGAGACCACGTACTGCGGCGTGGCGAGCACGATCCACGGCGGATCATCGGCCATGATCTGCTGGATCTCCCGGGCGATGTCGAGGCGGGCGGCGTTGTCGGTCTCGAAACGGCCCGCGTCGAACAGGGCGTGCACCTCGGCGTTGGCGTAGTTGCCGTAGTTCAGGAACCCGAAGAGGCCGGCCCCGGCGAAGATCTCCATGCCGTAGAGGATGTCGATGGCGTGGCTCTGCAGGGCCGCGGTCATGATGAGTTCGAAGTCCCTGCTGTTGGAGATGTCGGCGAAGGTGCCGAACGTGACCTTGTTCAGGTCGATGTTGACGCCGATCTCCTCCCAGGCCGACTTCACCGCCACGGCGACGCGCTCATTCTCGGGCCGGTGGTCGGCGTAGGTCAGGGTGGCGCTGATCGGCGTCTCCACGCCGGACTCGGCGAGGAGCGCCTTGGCCTTCTCCACGTCAGTCTCGTACGGGAAGTACTCGTCGGTGTAGCCGGGGAACATCGGCGGGATGTAGCTCTTGATCGGCGATGCCCAGCCGTCGAAGATGGCGATGATCTCGTCGTACGGCGCCGCGTAGGCCAGGGCCTGGCGGACCAACGGGTCGTCGAAGGGCGACACCGCGTTGTTGGCGATGATCGTGGTGATGTTGTTGCCCTCGAACACCGAGAGTTCGACGCTGTCGTTGCCGGAGATGCTGGACAGTTCGGTGCCGGACAGGGCGAGCGCCATGTCCACGGCACCGCTCAGCAGGGCGCTAACCCGGTTCGACGACTCGGGCACGGCCCGGTAGATGACCCGGTCGATGTCCGGCTTGCCGGCCCAGTAGTTCGGGTTGGCGCGCAGCACCGTCTGCTGGCCGGCCGTGTTCTCCTCGATGTAGTAGGGCCCGAAGCCGGCGGCGTTGGTGGCCATCCAGCCGAGCGCCCACGGGTCGTCGGCGGTGGCGTTGGCCTCCACGATGTCCTTGTTCAGGATCGGGATGAACGAGAGCGTGAAGATCGGCTGCACCAGCGAG
>JAPPKQ010000084.1 GCA_028819945.1 bacterium
GCAACATGAACGCGAAAGCGCCAGTGACCGAAACCTCCCCCGGCCACCGGCAGCGCCGAGGAGTGCCGCGGCGGCCTGGAGCGCCTGCGCGCCCGCCAGCGCCAACTGGCGGAGGCCGGCCGGCTCACCGCGGCGCGGCTCGACGGGGATCGCAAGGCGCGTGCCCAGCTGGCCACCTCGGTCGCCGAGGTCGGTGAGGAGCTGCTCGGCGCCCAGCGCACCGAGGACGAACTCCGGCTGCGCATCGAGTCGGTCATCGAGACCTTGCGCAGCCGGCACGACTGCGACGAGGTCCGGGCCACCCGAGTGGCCCAGCCCGACCTCCCCGAGGGCGTCACCGCCCCGCAACGCATCCGCGAGCTGGAGCGACTGTTGCGCGGCATCGGCCCGGTGAACCCCCTGGCCGTGCGCGAGCACGACATCCTGCGGGAACGGCACGACCAGCTGGCCGCCCAGATCGAGGACGTCCGCAGCGCCCGCCGGGACCTCACGAAGCTCGTCCGGAGCGTCGACAGCGAGATCCTGGAGGCGTTCTCGCGCTGCTACCGCGAGGTCGCGGAGAGTTTCGAGACGGTCTTCGGCGTGCTCTTCGAGGGGGGCGCGGGCCGGCTGTCACTCACCGAGCCGAACGACCCGCTCAACTCGGGCGTGGAGATCGAGGCGCAGCCCGCCGGGAAGAACCTGCGGAGGCTGGCACTGCTGTCCGGCGGCGAGCGCTCCCTGGCGGCGCTGGCGTTCCTGTTCGCGGTGTTCCGATCGCAGGACTGCCCGTTCTACGTGCTGGACGAGGTGGATGCCGCCCTCGACGATGTCAACCTGCACCGCTTCCTGCGGCTACTGGAGGACTTCCGCGCCACCGCGCAGCTCATCCTGGTCACGCACCAGAAGCCCACGATGGAGGTCGCCGACAGCCTGTACGGCGTGACGATGCGGCCGGGCGGCACCAGCAGGGTGATCGCCGAGCGCCGGCACACCCCGCTTCCCCTGCCGGCGGCCGGTGCGGGGGTTTCGCCGATCGGCTGAGCGGTCACCGCAGCGGCCGGAAGTGACGCAACGCGGCCGGATTGGTACCGTCACAGGCGTGCGCGTGCTCGTCGCCGACGACGAAGAGGACCTGGTTCGAGCGATCGCCCGCGGCCTGCGCCGGGACGGCTACGCCGTGGACGAGGCCTACGACGGGGCCGAGGCGCTGGCCAAGGCCTCAGTGGTGGACTACGACGTCATCTGCCTGGACCTCACGATGCCCGCGGTCGACGGCAGGGAGGTGTGCCGCCGCCTGCGCGACCCGTCCTGGAGCAGTCACCGCCCGCGCATCCTGATCCTCACGGCCCGCGACAGCCTCGAGGACCGCATCGGGGGGCTCGACGACGGCGCCGACGACTACCTGGTCAAGCCGTTCGCGTTCGGCGAGTTGACGGCGCGGATCCGGGCGCTGCTGCGCCGGGACGCCGGACGCCGCGGGTCGCGCCTCGTCGCCGGGGACATCGAGATGGACCTCAGCCGGCACGCCGTGCGGCGCCAGGACCACGAGATCACCCTGACGCCGAAGGAGTTCACGCTGCTGCAGTACTTCTGCAGCCGCCCGGGCGAGGTCGTCTCGCAGGAGGAGTTGCTGGACCACGTCTGGGACGAGCACACCGACCCCTTCACGAACACCGTGCGGGTGACCGTCGGGACCCTGCGGCGCAAGCTCGGCCTGCCCGGCAGCCCGGCGCCGATCGAGACGGTCGTGGGGACGGGTTACCGGCTGGACGTCCCGCCGGGCATCGAGAGCCCCGACGGGCCGACCGGACCCGAGGATCCGGCGTACGTGCTCGGCGGCATCGCCTCGCCCGCCTCGCCGACGTCGGCCCCGTACCCTTGATCCGCTGCCTGACAGGTCCAGCGCGAGGCTGAGCCCGTGACCCGCGCCACCCACGTCGGACGGTACAAGAGCCGGCTGTATCGCCCGCTGGGCTCCATCCGCTTCCGCTTGGCGCTGATCTACACCGTGCTCCTGTTCGCTCTCGGCGCCGTGTTGGTGGGTGCCATCTATTGGGGTATCGCCTGGAGACTCGACGAGTCCCCGCTCTCGCAGTCCGCCGCGGTGGAGCGGGTCCACGCGGACGGTGTCATCTCGCCCACTGAGGAGCAGGCTCTTCGGGACTTGCTCAGTGCCGTCGAGATGCAGTCCAACGAGCGGACCATGCGGATGTTGCGGGACTACTCCCTCATCTCGCTGGCGACCCTGTTCGCCGCCAGCATCGTCCTCGGCTGGTTCCTGGCCGGCCACGTGCTCAAGCCGGTGGGCCACATCACCGCAGTGGCCCGGCGGATCAGCGCCACGGACCTGTCGCAGCGCATCGCCCTGGACGGCCCTCCCGACGAGCTGCGGCGCCTCGCCGACACCTTCGACGCCATGCTGGACCGCCTGGATCGTTCCTTCGACGCCCAGCGGGGATTCGTGGAGGACGCCTCCCACGAGTTGCGGAACCCGCTGGCGGTGATCCGCAGCAACCTGGACACGACGCTGGCCGACCCCGACGCCACCACCGAGGACTACCGGGTCGTTGCGGAGCAGGTGAGCCGCTCCACCGAGCGCATGTCGCGCGTGGTCGACGACCTGGTCACCTTCGCCCGGCACGAGACCCGGCCGCAGCATCTCGCCCTGGTGGACGTCGGGGAGCTCTCGCGCCAGGCCACCGCCGAGTTCGAGGGCTACGCCGCCAACCACGACGTGAGGCTGACGCACTACGCGCCCAGCGGCCTGCTGGCGCTCGGCGACGCCGGCAGCCTCCGGCAGGCACTGGCGAACCTGCTCTCCAACGCGCTGAGCGTGGCGCCCGCGGGCTCGGAGGTGCGCATCACCGCAGGGGGTGAGGGCGCCTGGATCTGGGTGGCGGTGGAGGATCAGGGCCCCGGCATTCCCGCCGATGAGCAGGAGCGCGTGTTCCAGCGGTTCCAGCGCGGCAGGCAGGCGGCGGCGGAGGGACGGGGACTGGGTCTGGCGATCGTGCGCCAGATCGCCGAGTCGCATCGCGGCGAGGCGCGCCTCACCTCGACCGAAGGCTTCGGATCCACCTTCACGATCCTGCTGCCGGCGACGGGGGCGAGCAGTCCGGGCGCCCGGATCCGCCGCAGCGGCCGCGTCGCGGAGAACGTTGCGGTCTCTCTATGAATCGGCAGCGGCGGAGTTGAGGCTCCGGCGCGCCGCCCCAATAGCGTGGATGGCGCCCACCGGACGACCGTGGCCCCTGAGACGGAGTTCACATGGCCCCTGACGCGCCCATCCCGCCGGCGGATCCGCAACAGGATCCGTTCGAGGACCGGCGGGTGCCGCTCGGAGCCTCCCCGGAGGAGTCCGGGCCGCCTGCCGGCGGCGGGGAGCCGGCCGGTGCGGGGGGCGCCTGGCCGCGGGACTACGACATGGCCTGGACTCTCGGGTGGGGCGACCACGGGGAGCCTCCGGACTCCGGGCCGCTCCGCCGCCGCAGGCGTTTCAGTGCCCAGGCCTTCGCGGTGTTCGTCAGCCTGGCTGCCCTCGCCCTCGGGGCGGTGGCGGTCGTGCAGTCGTCGGGCGCGCCCGTCGAGGTGGTTCGCTACGTTCAGGTC
>JAPPKQ010000390.1 GCA_028819945.1 bacterium
GTGCAGGTGGCGCCGGTGCGGTCGGCGATACCGGCGGCGGTGGCCGCGGCCTCGTCCAGCCGCACGTCGGCGATCACCACCGTTGCCCCCGCCTCGGCGAGGCGGTCGGCGATTGCCGCACCGAAGCCACGGGCGGCGCCGGTGACGACGGCCATCCGGCCGCCGAGGTCGGCCAGTTCGGTGAGGGAGGGGTGTTCAGCGGTCATCGTCCAGACGGTACCCGGTGGCGTGGCGGCGATGTGTGGAGTCCAGGGGCCGGGGCGGTGGCCGCTGGGTCAGTCCAGGGTCTCGGCGGCGGCGCGGGTGTGCAGGTGCGACGTGTAGCGGCGGGCCTGCTCGAAGCGCTGCCGCACCTGGTTGGCCCGCCCCGAGGGCACGACCTCCTGGCCGCCCTTGACGATGGCCGCCAGCCGCGAGCGGTCGCCCAGGACGCGCACGTCCTCGTCGGGGTTTCCGTCCACCACCAGCAGGTCGGCGAACTTGCCGGGGCGCAGGGTGCCCACCATGTCACGGTCCCGGGGCACCGCCAGCGCCGCGTTGCGGGTCATGCACAGCAGCGCCTCGATGTCGGTCATGCCCAGGTGGCTGACGAACAACTCCATCTCCCGGGTGTGCCACTCGCCGTAGGGGGTCATGGCGAAGCCGCTCTCGGAGCCGGCGATGAGCGTGGCGCCGGCGGCGTGGGCCTTGGAGAGGATCGACACGGCGGCGTCCAGTTCGTGCTTCATGGCGTCGGCCACGAACGGCCGATGGTCGGGCGCCTCCAGGCTGTTCACCAGCAGCGTCATGGCCGGCAGCAGCGGGATCTGCTTCTCCAGCACCACCTCCAGGGTGGCGGGGTCCATGTAGGAGGCGTGCATGATCCAGTCCATCCCCACCGCGGCGGCGTCGGCCACCGACTGCCGTGAGCGGGCGTGCATGGTGACGGGCCGGCACAGGCGGTGCGCCTCGTTGACTGCCAGGGCCAGCTCGTCGGGGCTGAAGGCGGCGTATTCGATGGTGCCGGGCCCCGAGCCGGCGATCTTGATGAGGTCCACGGTGTCCTTCACCTGGTTGCGGATCTCCTGCAGAAGGTCGTCGGCGCATTGCACCAGGGCGCCGAAGGACGACTCGTGCACGTCGATCCAGCGGGGGAGCGTGTCGCCGATGCCGAGCTGCGTGGTGATCTGACGGCCGGCGGCGGAGAATCTCGGCCCCTGAATCAGGCCGCCGTCGACGGCGTCGCGCACCGCCGGGGCCACGCCGTTGGGCCCGCCCGGGTCGCAGGCGGCGGTCACGCCGGCCAGCAGCACCTTCTCGGCGTCGATGGCCGCCCGTATGGCCCGGTACGGCGCCGGGGTGTAGATGAAGAGTTCCTCCTCGGTGCGCGGCTCGCCGAAGTTGATGTGCATGTGGCCGTCCACGAGGCCCGGAATGATCGTGGCCTCCCCGGCGTCGGAAACCGGGATCGCGGGGTCGCGGTAGGCGGCCGGCAGTTCGGCCCGGGTGCCCACCCATTCGATCAGGTCGTCGCGTACCACGACCGTGGCGTCGGCCAGCACGGTCTCGTCCTCGCACGGCACGACCCGGGCGGCGTCGAAGCGCCGCAGCCCGTCGGGTCCGGTGATGGGGGTGTCGGTCATGGCGCTCCTCTCGCGGCGGACGCTCGTCGCCTCAGAAGGGGATGACGGGGAAGTAGCGGCCCCCGATCGGCTCGCCGGGGGCGAGGCCGACCTCCTCGTCGGTGTAGTTGTACTCGTAGCGCTGCGCGCCGAGCCAGACGGTGCCATCGGCCACGTAGCGCATGACCATCGCCCGCCGGCCCCGGTCGGACAGGTTCGGTCCCGAGGCGTGCCAGGTGAGCGCCGAGTGCATCGACACCTCGCCGGCGGCCAACTCCACGACCTCCACGGGAAGACCCAACTCCTCGGGGTCGCCGACCTCGGTGACCGTGGCGGGGCGGGACTCCCGCAGGTACGGCGTGCCGGTGCCGAACACCACGGGCAGGCGCTCGCCGAGATGATGGCTTCCGCAGGCCATCAGCATGGCGCCGTTCTGCCGGGAGGTGTCGTCGAGGGCGATCCAGGCGGTGACGGCGTTGGGTTGGGCGAGCGGCCAATAGGAGTAGTCCTGGTGCCAGCGCACGTCGTGGGGGCTGGGTGACTTGTTCAGGGCGTTGTCCTCGAGCAGGCGAACGCTCGTCGTGCCGAGCAGTTGCGCCGCCCAGCGCGCCGTCGTGGGGTTGAACACAGCGGCTCGGAAGTCGTCGTCGGTGAGCCAAAGGTTGAAGAGGAAATCGAAGCTCTGCGAGGGGTCACGAGGAGCGTCGTCGGCGTCGTCGACGTCGGGCCAGAGTGCCGGGTCGAGCAGGTCGTAGCGCCGACCGGCCTCGTCCTCGGTGCGGGTGAGGCGCTGCACGACATTGCGGAGGAACTCCACCTGGTCGTCGCTGAACACCTTGCCCGGGCGGAGGTAGCCCTTCTCGTAGAAGGTGGTGATCTCCTCGGCGGTCAGCGGCGACGTGCGCATGCCGTCGGCGCCGTTCGCCGCGGCGGCGAGCCCTGTCGCATCGCCTGTGGGGTCGTGGCCCTGAACCGCTCCTGCATCGCTGCGAGCCCTCACGGTTCTCCCCTCGTTTGCGCCCTTAGCTGGGCAAAATCATAGTTCTATACTCCGCGCATGGCCCAGAGCGATGCCCCCGAGTACGTCACCCGTGCCGACACCACGCCAGTTGACGACCTGACTGGCACCGCGTTCGCCCATCTCGACGTGCGCACGCTCGTGTCCGACGCCCGCCAGGGCTCCGAGAAGACCATGGTGGGTCGCACGGTCTATCCCGGTAACGGCGGCACGCACGAGCACCACCTGCATCCCGACGCCGAGGAGGTCGTCATCGTGCTGTCGGGGCGGGGTTGGCACCGGGTCGGCGACGAGTACTACGAGATCGGTCCGGGCGACGTGGTGTTCGTGCCCGTCGACACCGCCCACTCGGCGGGTTCCATCGGCCCCGAGGACATGGTGATCCTCTGGGTGCTGGGCGGGGTGCCGTCGCTGGAGCGGGCCGGCTACCAGGCGGTGCCCGAGGTCCCCGGGATCCCCGCGGGCTGAGCCCTCGGGCTGAACAGAGCGGCTCGCCACTTGGACACTGCCGGATTCTCGATTGCGCGCCTCGGGGCGCTGTACGCCGCCGGCGAGACCGGCCCGTCCGAGGTGCTGTCGGCGACCCTCGAGCGGATCGATCGCCTCGACGGAGTGTTGGGTGCGTTCGCCGAGGTCACAGCCGAGCGGGCGTCGGCCGAGGCCGCGGAGCGGACCACAGAGTTGCGGCGCGGCGTATCGCGGGGGCCGCTGCACGGCGTGCCGGTGGCGGTCAAGGAGCTGTTCGACGTGGCGGGGGCCGTCGGCGACTACGGCTCGGAGGTGCTGGCCGGGCGGGTGCCCGACGCCGACGCCGAGCTGGTGCGGCGCCTGCGGGCGGCGGGCGCGGTGATCGTGGGCGTCACCCGCTCCCACGAGCTGGGCTGGGGGATCACCTCCCAGCACGCCACGAGGTCCAGCCCGCGCAACCCGTGGAATCTCTCCAGGGTCCCCGGC
>JAPPKQ010000223.1 GCA_028819945.1 bacterium
AACCAGCAGAAGGCGGTGCTGGCACGTGAGTTGTGCCGCCGGCCGCCGCTGCTGATCGCCTCCCAGCCCACGAGAGGCCTCGACGTGGGTGCGACCGAGACGGTGCTCTCCCGCCTGCAGGCCGAGCGCGGGCGCGGCTGCGCCATCGTCCTGTTCTCCACCGAGATCGAGGAGATCCTGCTGCTCTCGGACCGGGTTGCCGTGATGGTGGACGGGAGGTTCCTGGCCACGCTGGATCGCAACGAGGCCACGTACGCACGACTCGGGTTGTTGATGGGCGGGGAGGCGATCGAGGAGGAGGACAAGGCCATGCTGGAAGCGGTGGAGCGCTGACCTCCTCGGCCGCAATCCATCGGTTTCTAACCTCCGGGCGGGTCCGCGACCCCGCCGTGAACGTCCTGCTGGCGATCGTCCTGGTGATCGCCGGTGTCGCCATCTCGCTGGGCATCATCGCCGCCACCGGCGGATCGCCCGTCGACGCTCTCCTGGCTCTGCTCGACGGCTCGCTCGGCACCCGCGAGCGCATCGCCATCACCGCGGCGCGCATGTCCCCCCTGGTGCTCATCGCGCTCGGCTGGATCGTGGCGTTCCGCGGCGCCAAGGTGAACCTGGGACTCCAGGGCCAGATGATCGCCGGGGGCATCGTCTCGGCGTACATCGCCCTGGAGGGCCCCTCGCTGCCACCGGCGCTGGCGCTCATCGTGGCAACGCTCGCCGGCATGGTCGCCGGTGCAGCTTTCGCCGGCATCGCAGCCGCTCTCTGGGCCAAGCGCGGCGTGAACGAGATCGTCTCGACCTTGATGCTCACCTTCATCGCCCAGCAGGTGCTGCTCTGGATCGTGCGCGGGCCGCTCCACGACCTGTCCAGCTCGGCGTTCCAGTCCCGGTCCCTGCCGTCGGAGTACCGCTGGCCCGCGCTCGTCGACAAGACGCCGTTCACGATGGAAATCTTCCTGACGGTCGCCGCGGTCGCCGTCATCGTCTTCGTCCTGAACCGGACCGTGTTCGGCTACAAGCTCCGGCTGGCGGGCGAGAATCCCACCTCGGCGCGCCATGCGGGCGTCCAGACAATCCGCACGATCGTTGTCAGCTTCGTTCTGTCGGGGGCGTTGGCCGGCTTGAGCGGCGCCGGTCTCGTCATCGGCGGTGAACGCAACGTCCTCTCCGGCGGGTTCGCCGGAAACATCGGTTTCACGGGCATCGTGGTCGCCCTCGTCGCCCGGAACTCCCCCGTCGGCTGCGTGGCGGCCGCCGCCCTGTTCGCCATCCTGGACACGGGCGGCAGCGTCATGCAGGTCCGCGCCGACGTGCCCTCGGAGATGATCTTCATCACTCAGGGCATCATCGTCGTCCTCGTCGCCACGTCCGTGATCCTCACCCGTTGGATGGACGCCCGGGCCACGACCCGGCGGGCCGCAGTGGAGCGGGAAGATGACGCCGTTCGATAGCGAGTTCCTGCGCGCCGCGATCCTGATCGCCAGCCCGCTGATTCTCGTCGCCCTCGGCGAGTTGATCTCCGAGATCGCCGGTGTTTTCAACATCGGACTCGAGGGCATGATGCTGGTCGGGGCCTTCGCCGGCTTCTGGGCCGGCGGCGAATTGGGGAACCCCTGGCTCGGCGTGCTCGCCGGCGTCCTGGCAGGCGTGCTCCTGGCCGTCATCATGGCGTTCGCCTCCATCCAGGCGGGCGCCGATCAGATCGTGGTGGGGGTGGCGCTCAACATCCTCGGTGCCGGCCTGTCCGCATTCGCCTTCCAGAAGTACTCACAGAACCAGCCGGACCTCTTCATCGACCGCATGGCGCGGCTCGAGATCCCCGGACTGAAGGAGATCCCGGTGATGGGCCCCGCGCTGTTCAGCCAGATCCCGCTCGTCTACATCGCGATGCTGCTGGTGCCCGTGGTGTGGGTGCTGTTCCACAAGACCACCTGGGGGCTGCGGATGCGAGCGGCCGGCGAGCTTCCCGAGGCCGACGAGACCGCCGGCGTCAGCGTGCGGGCGCTCCGCTGGCAGGGCGTGCTGATCGCCGGCGCCTTCGCCGGGCTCGGCGGCGCCTTCCTGTCGATCGGGCTCGTCGGCACCTTCCTCGACGGCATGACCGCCGGACGTGGGTTCCTGGCGCTCGCCGCGGTGATCGTGGGGGGCTGGCGCCCGCTCGGCGTGGCGGCCGCAGCGGGACTGTTCGGCGCGGCCGACGCCCTGCAGCTGCGCCTGCAAGCCGAGACCTTCGTGCCGCGCAGCGTCTGGATCGTGCTGGGCGCGCTGATCCTGGCGTTCATCGTGCAGCGCCTGACGTTGGAGCGCCGCCGCCCCGCCTACCTCGCGGCCGAGCACCGGATGTTCACGCCCGAACTGGCCGTCGCCCTGGTGTCGTTCGTCGGCATCTTCCTGCTGGTGATATTCGAGCCCGAGGTGAGCCTGCCGTCGCTGCTGTGGCTCGCCTTCCCGTACGCCCTGACGATCGCCGTGCTCGGCGGTCTCATCGTCAGGGTCCGCCAACCCGCGGCACTGGGCATCCCGTTCGTCCGGGGCGGCTAGACCCCGAGCGCCCTAGCCGCCGATCGGGACGCTCCCCGTGGGGACGTGGAAGGCGGTGCGGCTGACGTTGCGCCCGACCCGCTCACGGCTCGCCAGCCAGCTCACGAACCGCGACCGCGCCCGCTGCATCTGATGGGGGAACGCCGCCGAGGACAGTCCCCAGAGCCAGGTCCACCGCTGCGTGTGCGCCACGATCTCCCGCTCGGTCTGCTCCCAGAGCGCCAGCCCGGACTCCACATCGGATGACTGCGAGAGCGCGTGCGCCAGCGCCAAGCCTCCCTGCATGCCGAGACCGGCACCCTGGCCGAGGTTCGGGGGCTGCGCGTGCAGGGCATCGCCCAGGATCGCCACCCTGCCCCGCGACCAGGCCTTGACCTTGACCATCGAGAAACGATCCCAGCGGGCCGGCGTCTCGTCGGTCACCCGCTCCAGCGCATCGGCCAGACGCGGGAAGTTCGGCCGCCACATGTCCAGGTCGAGGGGGATCTGTTTGGCCGCCTCATCGGACGCCTGGGAAGTGAAGCAGAGGTAGACGTCGTCCGGTCCGGCCGGCGTGTACAGGATCCGCCTCGGGCCGCGCCAGTACTCGATGCAGCGCTGGAAATGGGGGGCGACCCGCTCGGTGGCCCGCCGCGGGATCAGCAGGCGGATTGCGCCGTCGATGAGGTCCCGCTTGCGCTTGAGCATCCCCAGCGAGTCCCGGACCGCCGAGTTGAGCCCATCGGCGCCGACGACGAGGTCCGCCTTGTGGCGTGCGCCGTCCTCGAGTCGGATACTCCCGGAAGGGTCGGCGCTCAGCACACGGGACGACGTCCGGATCTCGACGCCGAGCGACTGCGCGTAGTCCACGAGTGCCCGATGCAGTTCCGGGCGCAGCACGATGAACAGACGCTCGCCGGGCTTGGTGGAGAACTCCATGCGATGCACCAACCGGTAGCGCTCGTCGACCACGTCGAAGGCCGGCACCCGATGCGCCCGCGCCTCGATCTTGTCGTACATGTCGAGGGCCTCGAGCACGCGC
>JAPPKQ010000079.1 GCA_028819945.1 bacterium
GTCCTGCTCGGCGTCGGGGTTGCCGCCGGCCTCGGGTTCTCCGACTTCATCGGCGGCACCGCCGGCCGGCGAACCGGGCCGCTGCGGGCCATCACCGGGATTCAGTTCGTCGGAGCCGCCATCATCGGCATCTACGTGCTCGCGGCGTCCCAACCGCTCGGGAGCGTGCGCGTGACGGTGCTGGCGGCGATCGGCGGTGCGGCCCTGTCGCTCGGCGCGGCATTCATGTACACGGGCCTCTCCTGGGGTCGCATGTCGGTGATGGCGCCGGTGACCGCGGCTGCGGTGGCGGTCTTCACGTTCGCGGTGGGGCTGGTGCGCGGCGAGCGCCCGTCCCAGCTGGCGCTCGCCGGCGTGGGCCTGGCGATCGTGGCCGTCATCCTCATCTCGCGCCCGGCGCCCGCCGCCCATGTGTCCTCGGCACCGGCGGGCACCCCGCGAAGGATCGGCCTCGGCGCCGAACTGGCCCTGTCGATCGCCGCGGGAGCCTCCTTCGCCACGTTCCAGACCACGATCGGCGAGATCGGCGGCGAGGCGGGTGTGGCGCCCCTGCTCGTCGTACGCGCCGTCGGTGGGACGCTCAGCCTGCTCATCCTGCTGGTGGTCCGGCGGCGGGCCGGTGCCCCAAGCCTCCGGATGCCGCGACGCGCCACGGTCGTGCCGGTGCTCGTCGCCGGGCTGCTGCTGCTGGTGGCGCACGCGCTCCTGATCGAGGCGCTCTCGCTGGGCCTCCTGTCCATCGTCGGACCGATCACCTCGCTGTCGCCCGCCTTCACCGTGATCCCGGCACGGATCCTCCTCCACGAGCACATCAGCCGCACCCAGGTCCTCGGCATGGTGCTGGCGACGGGGGGACTGGTGCTCGTGGCGCTCGGCTGAGGCGGCCCGGGCGGTCGGCCGGGCACGGCGGCGGCCCGCACCGGCGCGGGGCACTACCCTTGCCGGGTGCTTCGATCCGCCTCCGGGTTCTGCCGCTGAACGATGGACGTCATCCTGGGCGTGGGTGTGGCCGCCGGTCTCGGGCTGGCGGACTTCTTCGGCGGAATGGCGGGCAGGCGCACCGGCCCGGTGCGCACCGTCGTCGGCGCCCAACTGGTCGGCGGGGCGATCATGGGGATCTTCCTGCTGGCCACCTGGCAGTCGGTCGGCAGCAGCCGCGAGATCCTGCTGGCGCTCCTGGCCGGGGGAGCGCTCACGCTCGGTGTGGGCTTCATGTACACAGGGTTCACGTTCGGCCGCATCGCGGTGGTCGCGCCGGTGACCGCGTCGGCCATCGCGATCCTGACGTTCATCGCGGGGCTGGTGCGCGGCGAGCGCCCGTCCTCACTGTCCCTGGCGGGCGTGGCGCTGGCGATCGTGGCCGTGGTGCTCATCTCGCGACCGCCCAAGGTCCGCGACACCGACACATCGCCGAGCGAGCCCGGGCGGCGGATCGGGCTGGGGGGCGAACTGGGGCTGTCGCTGGCCGCCGGGGCGTCGCTGGCGACCTTCCAGACCACCATCGGCGAGATCGGCGACGCCGCCGGCTTCGCGCCCCTGCTCGTGGTCCGCGCCGCCGCCCTGGCACTCAGCCTGGCCGCCCTGGGGTTGGTCTGGCGACGAGCCGGCGCCCCCCGTCCCCGGGCGCCGCGGCGCAGCACGGTCGTGCCCGTGGTGGCGAGCGGGATCCTGCTGCTGGTGGCGCACGCCCTGCTGCTCGAAGCGCTCTCGCAGGGCCTGCTGTCCATCGTCGGCCCGATCACGGCCCTGTCGCCCGCCTTCACCGTGATCCCGGCATGGCTCTTCCTGCACGAGCACATCAGCCGCGTCCAGGTCCTGGGAATGGTGGTGGCGACCGCTGGGCTGGTTCTCGTGGCCCTCGGCTGAGGGTTGACCGGGCAGTCGGTCGCGGGCGGTGCGCCCATCGATAGAAATCCTCCGGGAGTTGTCCGGGACGTCATCGACCGGGCCGGCCGCGGCCTACCGTACGAACCGTGCGCCTGCCGGTCATGCCGCCCGTGGCCCCGATGCTGGCGCGGGCCAGCGAGTCACTGCCCGTCGCCGCGGCAGGCGAGATGTGGTTCGAGCCCAAGTGGGACGGCTTCCGCGCCGTTGTGTTCCGCGACGGCCGCGAGCTGGAGATCGGCAGCCGCAACGAGCGTTCCCTGACCCGTTACTTCCCTGAGTTGGCGGGCCTGCTGCGGGCGCGCCTGCCTCAACGCTGCGTGCTGGACGGCGAGCTGGTCATCGTGGGATCCGGTGGCGCCCTGGACTTCGACGCCCTCAGTGCCCGCATCCACCCGGCTGAGAGCCGCGTCACCCGGCTCGCCACCGAGACCCCGGCACGTTTCGTGGCGTTCGACATCCTGGCGCTCGGCGATCGCGACCTCAGCGGCCGGCCGTTCGGCGAGCGCCGTCGAACCCTCACAGACGTCGCGGCGGGGTTCGCCGCGCCGGTGCATCTGACGCCCGCCACCACCGACCGTCCGCTCGCTGCCGCCTGGTTCGAGCGGTTCGAGGGAGCCGGACTGGACGGCATCGTCGCCAAGCCCGCCGCAGGCACCTACGAGTACGGCAAGCGCGCCCAGTTCAAGATCAAGCACCGTCACACCGCCGACTGCGTGGTCGCCGGCTACCGCATGCACCGCAGCGGCGACGGGGTGGGTTCCCTGCTGCTGGGGTTGCACGACTCCCGGGGCGTGCTGCACTACGTGGGCGTCGCGTCGGGCTTCGCGGCACGGCAGCGGGTCGAGCTGGCCGGCCTGCTGGCCGAGCATCGAGTGGAGGACGCGGCGACACATCCCTGGACGGCCGAAGGCGCCGAGGGGCGTCTGCCCGGCGCTCCGAACCGCTGGCGCTCGGGCGTCGACGCCTGGGTGCCCTTGGTTGGCGCCCCCGTGGCGGAAGTGGCCTACGACGCCATCCTGGCGGGACGGTTCCGCCACAGCGCCCGCCTGCTGCGCTGGCGAGCGGACCGGGTGCCCGCGAGTTGCGGCTACACCCAACTCGTTCGGACTCCTCCCGTCGAGTTGGCGGAGATCTTCGGAGCCGAGGGTGCCGGCACGGGATGACCGCCGCAGCCCGGCCCGCTCGCAACCGGACAGGTCACGGCGTCGCAGGGGCGGCGAGGTTGCGCCGCGGCGGAGCCGCCAACCACTAGACAGCACGTAGTGCAGACCGATCCCCTCGGAGGCGGAGTTCCCGCACACGTGTACCGGCGTCGCAGACTGCTACTGCTCGGTGGACTCATCCTCGCCATCGCCGTCATCGTCGTGACGGTCACCCGCCTCGGCGGCGACGGGAACGAGCCCGACGGGCCCGGCGGCGCAACCCCCGAAGCGACCGCCGGCGCGCCGGACCCGCCGATCCAACCACCCACGACCACCGAGCCGCCCACGACCACGGAGGCTCCGACGACGACCACCGAGGCTCCGACGACGACCACCGAACCGCCACCGTCGACGACGACCACCACCGAACCACCGGCCTCCACCACGACCACCACGACCACCACCGAACCGCCGCCACCGACCACCACGAC
>JAPPKQ010000401.1 GCA_028819945.1 bacterium
GATGACCTCGGCGATCATGAACCCGCTGCACCCCGAGGTGAAGAACGCCGTCATGGCGGCCGACGTGCTGGCCGGCCACGACCGCGACTGCATGGCCTGGATCGGCGAGCACCGGGAGATGGGCGCGCTCGGGGCGGGAATCTCCCGGCGCCGGGGCGGGCGGCGGCGCAGCGCGGCCTGAGCATCCGCCCCGCGGCATCCATGGTCGGGCCCGTCCGGCTGTCTGCTCACTCGTCACTCCGGCGAACGCCGGCCTCGTCATTCCGCCGCAAACCGGCCCCGTCATTCCGCCGCAAACCGGCCCCGTCATTCCGCCGCAAAGCGGCCCCGCCATTCCGGCGAAGGCCGGAATCCAGGCACCGGGACATCGGGCCGGCGCTCGGCCCGTCAATCCGCCGTGACTGAACATTCCGACGCCGAATCGCGCGGCGGCGTCGACCGTCGCGTGGTCTTCACTCCCTCGGGGATCGAGGTGGGAGTGCCGGTGGGCACCAGCTTGCTGGACGCCGCCCGTACCGGCGGCGTGGATCTGGATTCCGTTTGCGGGGGCCGCGGCCTGTGCGGCCGCTGCCAGGTCGTGCCCGCGCTCGGCCACCACGCCAAGTGGGGGATCTCCGTCGACGCCGGGGCGCTGACGCCGCCCGGCAGCGTCGAGGCCGAATATCGAGGGCGCAGACCGCTGGCCGGCGACAACCGGCTGGGTTGCCAGGCTCTCGTGAACGCGGATGTGGTCGTCGACGTTCCTGCGGCCAGCGCGGTGCGGCGCCCGGTGGTTCGCAAGGCCATCGACCTGGGCGACGTGGTGCTCGACCCGATCGTCACGCTGCACTATCTGGCGTTGTCGCCGCCGGTGCTCGGCGAGGAGGTGAGCGACGCCGAGCGGGTCGTCTCAGCGCTCGGGGACGACTGGGGACTGCACGACGTGGCCGTGCCGCCGGTGGTGCTGGCGGGGCTGCAGGCGGCGGTCCGCGCCGGCGACGGGGCGGTCACCGCGGTCGTCGCCGACCGGCGCCGGCTGCTTGCGGTCCGTCCCGGGTATTCCGACGAGGCGTGGGGCGTCGCCATCGACGTGGGGTCCACGACCCTGGCCGGCTATCTCCTGGATCTGGCCAGCGGGGAGGTCGTCGCCACCGCCGGTCGCATGAACCCGCAGATTCGCTTCGGCGAGGACCTGATGAGCCGGGTGTCCTACGTCATGATGAACCCCGGCGGGGCGGCAGCCCTCACCGGGGCGGTCCAGGACGCGCTCGACGAGTTGGTCGGCGAGTTGTGCGAGCAGGTCTCGGCGTCCCGCGACCATGTCCACGACACGGTCGTCGTCGGGAATCCCATCATGCACCACCTCGTCCTGGGGCTGGACCCGACGTCGCTCGGCACCGCCCCGTTCACCCTGGCCGAGCGCCGCAGTGTGCGCGCCGCCGCAGCCGACGTGGGGCTGGCGCTGCGGCATGCGTCGCTCTACGTGGCTCCGTGCATCGCCGGCCACGTGGGAGCCGATTCGGCTGCCGCCACCCTCGCCGAGGGTCCGCACCGGGTTGCGCACCCGCAGCTGCTCGTGGACGTCGGCACCAACGCGGAGATCGTGCTCGGTGACGGTGAGCGGGTCTTCGCCGCTTCCAGCCCAACCGGGCCGGCCTTCGAGGGCGCCCAGATCAGTTGTGGCCAGCGCGCCACCGCGGGCGCCATCGAGCGTGTCCGCATCGATGCCGGCAGCCTGGAACCGCGCTTCAAGGTGATCGGCTGTGACGTCTGGTCCGACGATCCGACCTTCGAGGCGGCGCTGGGGTCGCTGCAAGTCTCGGGGGTGTGCGGCTCGGGCATCATCGACGTCGTTGCCGAGATGTTCCTGGCCGGCATCATCGACCGCCACGGCGTCGTGCAGGGATCCCTGGCGGAACGCACGCCGCGGATTGTCCCCGACGGCCGCACCTTCGCCTACGAGCTGCAGAGCGAGCCGGTGCGGTTGCGGATCACCCAGAACGACGTGCGGGCAATCCAACTGGCCAAGGCGGCGCTGCGTGCCGGCATCGACCTGCTGACCGAGCATGCCGGCCTCGCCGAGGTGCACGACATACGCCTGGCGGGCGCCTTCGGTGCCCACATCGACCCGGTGCGCGCGTTGGTGCTGGGCCTGGTGCCCGACGCGCCGGTGGCGGGGGTGCGCTCGGCAGGCAACGCCTCCGGCGCAGGTGCGGCACGGCTGCTGCTGTCGCGCGCCCAGCGGCGCGAGGTCGAGCAACTCAGCGAGCGCATCGTCAAGATCGAGAGCGCCACCGAGGCCCGCTTCCAGGAGTTGTTCGTGGCGGCGATGGCATTCCCCCACGGGACGGCGCCGACGACGCACTTGGCCCGAGTCGTGGACCTCCCGCCTGCCGGCGACGCCGAGCCGGCCGGAGTGACCGGAGCGCGCCGCCGCCCCCGTCGTCATTCCGGCGAAGAGCCTGCCCCGGACTCGATCCGGGGCCGGAATCCATGACCGTGTTCTGTCGATCCGGCGGAGGCATGCGGCGGCCCTCCCAATGTCCCCCACACCACACTCAGCGAGGCGGGTGAACCCATGAGCGAACCACGCAGACGAAGAGGCGGCGGGCGGGCCGCCCGACAGGCGGCCCATGCCGCCACGGAGGCGGTGGTTGCGCCCTATCTGGAGCGCAGCGGCCCGCCGGTTGAGATCCTCGACGAAGAGGGCCTGGTGCGCATCGAGGAGACGGCGGAAACGCTGCTGGCCGAGGTGGGCATCGCCTTCCAGGAGTTCCCGCCGGCACTCGACCTGTGGCGGGAGGCGGGCGCCGATGTCTCCGGCGAGTTGGTTCGCTTCCCCCGCGGGCTCTGCCGGCGGATCGTGCAGGAGAACGCTCCCGCCACCTACATCCAGCACGCCCGCAACCCAGCGCGCAACGTGCGCATCGGCGGCGACGCCACCGTCTTCGTCCCCAACTACGGCTCGCCCTTCGTGACCGACTTGGACCGGGGCCGGCGCTACGCCACGCTCGAGGACTTCGAGAACACCGTGAAGCTCACCTACGCCCTGCCGCACCTGCACCACAGCGGAGGCACGGTGTGCGAGCCGGTGGACGTCCCGGTCAACAAGCGGCACCTCGACATGGTGTACGCCCACCTGCGCTACAGCGACAAGCCGTTCATGGGCTCGGTGACCGCCGCCGAGCGGGCCGCCGACTCCATCGAGATGGCCCGCATCGCCTTCGGCGGCGATCTGGCCGACCGCACGGTGATGACCTCGCTCATCAACGCCTCCTCGCCGATGCGCTGGGACGCCACGATGCTGGGTGCGGCCACCACCTACGCCCGAGCCAACCAGGCCTGCGTGATCAGCCCGTTCATCCTGGCCGGCGCCATGTCGCCGGTGACCGTGGCCGGCCTCTCCGCCCAGGCACTTGCCGAGGCGCTGTCGGGCATGGCCTACCTGCAGCTGGTGCGACCCGGCACCCCCGTCGTCTTCGGCACCTTCGCCTCCACGATGTCCATGGCCAGCGGTGCGCCCACCTTCGGCACGCC
>JAPPKQ010000203.1 GCA_028819945.1 bacterium
TGCACCACCTGACGGTGTACCGCCTCGGTGCCGGGGTGTAAGTCCCCCCGGAGGCGCCCGACGGCACCGTCGAGGGCCTCGAATGCAGCGACGCCCCGGTTGTCGCCGTCCAGTGGCACCCCGAACTCCTGCCCGAGCCCGACCCCATCTTCGACTGGTTCATCGCCCGCACCGCCGGCGCCTAGCCCCGCCGACGTCGGCCGGGGTCGGTGAGGGAAGCGTCAGGCCAGGCCGAACTGGCGGTCGCCGGCGTCGCCGAGGCCGGGCACGATGAAGGCCACCTCGTTGAGGTGGCTATCGACGGCGGCGGTGAAGATCTCGGCGTCGAACCCCTTGGCCCGGAACGCCTCGATGCCCTCGGGTGCGGCCAGCACGCACACCACCGTGATCGGTCCGGCGCCCGAGTCCACCAGCAGGCTGCAGGTGTGGATCAGCGAGCCGCCGGTGGCGAGCATCGGGTCCAGCACCAGCACCGGGTGGCCCTCGAGGTCCTCGGGGACGGTGTTGACGTAGGCGTCGGGCAGCAGGGTCTCCTCGTTGCGCTTGGCGCCCACGAAGCCCACCCTGGCGTTCGGCAGCATCTGGAGCGTGGCGTCCAGCATTCCCAGCCCGGCCCGCAGCACCGGCACCACCAGCGGCGGGTCGGTGATCTGAACGCCGGTGGCGGGCGCCATCGGGGTGTCGATGTGCACGGTCACCGCGGGCTGCGATCGCAGGGCCTCGTAGACGAGGAACGTGGACAGCTCGGCCAGGTTGCGCCGGAAACCGGCCCGCTTGGTCTCGGTGCGGCGCAGCCGGGTCAGTCGCTCGGCCACGAGGGGATGGTCGACGATGGTGACGTTCACGCCCAGAGCATGCCCGATGACGCCGCGGCCTGCTGAGGAGGCTGGTTGCACGGCGCGGCTCAATGGCGGCTGTGGAGGAGTCGGCGCGCCGGTTCGGTCCGGCCGGGCCGGGTCAGCAGCCGCGGCGAGTGAGACCGTGCGCCGCGGCTGGAGGCCAGGCAAGGGCGCTGCTGCAGCCGACCGGCGCCGACTGTCCGAATCGGGGGCGCGGGCTCTAGGGTCTGGCACGTGAACAGCCTGGCGACTCGGGCGACCGACGAGATATCCACACGCAACGCCGGCGACACCGCGTTGCCTGAGGCGCTCGTGGGCCTGCCCATCACGCCCACCGACGCCGTCGGCCTGACCGAACGCGCCGCCGCCCTCGCCAAGCGGTCCATCAAGACGACGGCCAAGGGCGCCGCCCTCACGCTGGCGGTGCGCTGCATGGATCTCACGACCCTGGAAGGCGCCGACACCCCCGGCAAGGTGCTGTCGCTGTGCGCCAAGGCGCTGCGGCCCGAACCGGCCGATCCGGCGGTCCCGCCGGTGGCGGCGGTGTGCGTGTACCCCGAACTGGTGGGTGTTGCCGCCGGGGCCCTGGCCGGCACGCCGGTGGCCGTCGCCAGCGTGGCGGGTTCGTTCCCCGCAGGACTCGGCCCGATCGGTGTGCGCCTGGACGAGATCGCCGACGCCGTCGCAGCGGGGGCCGACGAGATCGACATCGTGTTGAACCGCTCGGCATTCCTGGCGGGGCGCTACAGGCAGGCATTCGACGAGGTGGCGGCCTCGAAGGAGGCGGCAGGCCGCGTCCACCTGAAGGTCATCCTGGAGACCGGCGAGCTGGGGTCCTACGACGCCGTGCGGAAGGCGTCGATGCTCGCCATGGCTGCGGGGGCGGACTTCATCAAGACGTCCACCGGCAAGATCGGCACCTCGGCGACCCTGCCCGTGGCGCTGTGCATGGCCGAGGCCATCAGGGACTTCGCCGACACCGACGGCCGGGCCGTCGGCCTGAAGGTCGCCGGCGGGATCCGCACGGCCAAGCAGTCCTGGCAGTACCTGGTCGTGATGGCCGAGACGCTGGGACCGCAGTGGCTGCAACCCGACCTGTTCCGCATCGGCGCCTCCAGCCTGCTGAACGACGTGCTGCTGCAACTCGACCGGCTGGGCACGGGTCGCTACCCGCGCCCGGACAAGACAGTGGTGTGAGGCGGTGAGCGACACAGGCGAGCACCTTCCCGCCTCGCCGGCCGGGGACGTTCCCGGCGCCGAGGTCCCCGAGAGGGTGTTGGCCGCGCCGGCGGACTTCGGCCCGGCCTCCTATGCCCCGGCGCCCGAAGGCACCGACCTGGTGCACATCGAGGAGGACTACGGCCTGTTCATCGGCGGCGAGATGGTGCCGGCTCGCAGCGACCGGGCGGCGCCGACCGTGAACCCCGCCACTGGGGAGACCCTGGCGACGTTCGCCGTCGGGGGCGCCGAGGACGTGGACCGAGCGGTCCTCGCCGCCCGCGAGGCGTACGAATCGCATTGGCGGGACACCCCGGGCAGCGAGCGGGCGCGCTACCTGTACCGCGTCGCCCGGTTGCTGCAGGAGCGGTCCCGGGAGTTCGCGGTGCTGGAGACCCTCGACGGCGGCAAGCCCATCAAGGAGTCCCGCGACGTGGACCTGCCGCTGGCGGCGGCGCACTTCTTCCACCACGCCGGCTGGGCCGACAAGCTGGACTACGCCTTCGCCGGCGCCGAGGCCCATCCGGTCGGCGTCGTGGGCCAGGTCATCCCCTGGAACTTCCCGCTGCTGATGGCCGCCTGGAAGCTGGCCCCCGCCCTGGCCGCCGGCAACACCGTCGTGCTGAAGCCGGCCGAGACCACGCCGCTGACCGCGCTGCTGCTGACCGAGGTCCTGCGGGACGCCGACCTGCCGCCGGGGGTTGTCAACATCGTCACCGGCGACGGCACCACCGGGGCCGCCACCGTGGCCCACCCCGGCGTCGACAAGGTGGCGTTCACCGGCTCCACGGCGGTCGGCAAGGAGATCCAGCGCACCCTGGCCGGCACCGGCCGGCGCCTCACGCTGGAACTCGGCGGCAAGGCGGCCAACATCGTCTTCGAGGACGCGGCGCTGGACCAGGTCACCGAGGGCATCGTGGGTGGCATCTACTTCAACCAGGGTCAGGTCTGCTGCGCCGGCTCTCGCCTGCTGGTGCAGGAGAGCGTCGCCGACGTGGTGATCTCCAAGCTGCGCCGCCGCATGGACACCCTTCTGGTCGGCGACCCTCTGGACAAGAACACCGATATCGGGGCCATCAACTCGGCGGCCCAGCTCCAGAAGATCACCGAACTCGTGGAGTCGGGCGTCCAGCAGGGCGCCGAGCTGTACCAGCCGTCCTGCGCCCTGCCCCAGCGGGGCTGGTTCTTCCCGCCGACGCTGTTCTGCGACGTGTCGCCGTCGCACCGGATCGCCCGGGAGGAGATCTTCGGCCCGGTGCTGTCGGTGCTGACGTTCCGCACGGCTGAGGAGGCCGTCGAGAAGGCCAACAACACCCCCTACGGGCTGTCGGCGGGCATCTGGACCGAGAAGGGGTCGCGGATCCTTTGGATGGCCGAGCGGATGCAGGCGGGCGTGGTCTGGGCCAACACCTTCAACCGGTTCGACCCGGCCAGCCCGTTCGGCGGCTACCGGG
>JAPPKQ010000135.1 GCA_028819945.1 bacterium
GCCTCGTCCTGCAGACCGACCCGCCGGCGCAGCGGGTCGTCGACCGCACCGCTCGAGCCGAGGAGCTCGGCTTCAGCCACTCCTACACGTTCGACTCCCACGTGCTGTGGCAGGAGCCGTTCGTGATCTACGCCCAGATGCTGGCGGCCACCGAGAACATGGTGGTGGGGCCGATGGTCACCAATCCGGGCACGCGGGACTGGACGGTGACCGCCTCGCTGTTCGCCACCCTCAACGACACGTTCGGCGAGCGCACCGTGTGCGGCATCGGGCGCGGCGACTCGGCCATGCGGGTCATCGGCCACAAGCCCTGCACACTCGCAACCCTGGCCGAGGCGATGGAGGTCATCAAGAGTCTGGCCGAGGGGCGCGAGGTGACCTACAACGGCCAGCAGCTGCGGATTCCGTGGCGCGGCGAGGGGAGCCTGCCGGTCTGGATGGCCGCCTACGGGCCGCGGGCGCTGGCACTGTGCGGCGCCAAGACCGATGGCTTCATCCTGCAGCTCGCCGACGTGGACATCGCCGCCTGGACCATCGGGGCGGTGCGGGCCGCCGCCGCCGATGCCGGGCGCAACCCCGACGAGTTGACGATCTGCGTGGCGGCGCCCGCCTACGTGGGCGACGACCTGGCGCACCAGCGGGACCAGGTGCGCTGGTTCGGCGGCATGGTCGGCAACCACGTGGCGGACCTGGTGGCGCGCTACGGCGGCGACGGCTCGGGCGTGCCGCGGGCGCTGACCGACTACATCGAAGGCCGGGAGGGGTACGACTACAGCGAGCACGGCCGCTCGGAGAACACCCACACCGACTTCGTCCCCGACGAGATCGTGGACCGGTTCTGCCTCCTCGGCCCTCCCGAGGCACACGTGGCGCGGCTCCGGGAGTTGGCGGGGTTGGGCGTGGATCAGTTCGCCGTCTACCTCATGCACGACCAGAAGGACGAGACGCTGGAGGCATACGGCGGCATCATCGCCGACATGGCGGGAGCCGGCTGAGGCGGCCGTGGCCGACCCCTCGACGACCCGCCGGACCCGGGCCCGCCGCACGCTGATCTTCGCGGCCTTCCTGGTCGCTCTGGCCCTGCTCTACACCGGCTACAAGGCGTTCGGCCAGGCCATCGACGACAGCCAGCGGGACTGGTGGGTCGTCGGGTCGTTCCTGCCGCGCAGCGACGACAAGAACATGCCGCCGGTGCTGGACATCCTGGCCGAGTTCGGTCAGGCGCCCCGGGAGGGCGGCACCACCATCGGCCGGCTCACGCTCGACGGCGCGCTGTTCACCCTGCGGGAGGCCGCCGTGGGCTTCGCCGCCGGGACGATCATCGGGCTCGCCATCGCCGTCGTGCTGCTGCAGTCGCGGCGCGCCGAGCGGGGGGTGCTGCCGTACGTGATCGCCAGCCAGACCATCCCGCTCATCGCCATCGCCCCGATCGTGGTGGTGTGGGGGCGCACCGGCCTCGAGTTCCTGCCCTGGGAGTGGCAGGACTGGATGTCGGTCTCGCTGATCGCCACCTACCTCACGTTCTTCCCCGTGGCGGTGAACGGGTTGCGGGGGCTCCAGTCGCCGTCGCCGGAGGCCACCGAACTGATGCAGTCCTACGCCGCCGGCCGGCGCCAGGTGCTGCGGCGGCTGCAACTGCCGGCGTCGCTGCCCTACCTGTTCCCGGCGCTGCGCATCGCCGCCACGGCCAGCGTGGTCGGCGCCATCGTGGGGGAGATCTCCGCCGGCGTGCGCGGCGGACTCGGGCGCTTGATCCTGGACTTCGCCGGCAAGTACATCACCGGTCCCGAGCGCCTCTACGTGGCGATCATCGGGGCATGCATCACCGGCCTGATTGCGGTGGGCGTGGTGGCCGCCGCCGAGCGGCTGCTGCTGACACGGCGCGGGATCGTGGCCCAGTGAGCGCCGCCGAGCCACAGGGAGGCGCCGGAGAGGTGGCCCAGGATCTGGTCCTGGAGATCGCAGGACTCGAGAAGACGTTCAACCCCGGCCGGCCGAACGCCGTGACGGCCATCTCCGGACTCGACCTGTCGGTGCGACCCCGGGAGTTTGTGTCGATCATCGGACCGTCCGGCTGCGGCAAGAGCACGCTGCTGCGGCTCGTCGGAGGGCTGATCGATCCCACCGCGGGCGACTTGTCGGTCAACGGCCGCAGCGCGCAGGAGGCGCGCCTGGCACGCGACTACGGGATGGTGTTCCAGGCCGCAGGATTGCTGGACTGGCGCTCGGCGGTCCGCAACGTGGAGTTGCCGCTGGAGTTGATGGGCTGGTCCAAGCTGCGCCGCCGCGCTCGCGCCAGGGAGATGCTGGAGCTGGTGGACCTCGGCGGGTTCGCCTCCCACTACCCCAGCGAGCTCTCCGGGGGCATGCAGCAGCGGGTCTCGATCGCCAGGGCGCTCAGCTTCGAGCCGGCGCTGCTGCTGATGGACGAGCCGTTCGGCGCCCTCGACGAGATGACCCGCGAGTACATGCAGACCGAGTTGCTGAAGATCTGGCGGGAGACGGCCACGACGGTCATCTTCATCACCCACTCCATTCCCGAGGCGGTGTTCCTGTCCAAGCGGGTGGCGGTGATGTCGCCCCGGCCCGCCCGCATCGCCGCCGAGATTCCCGTCGAGTTGCCCGAGCGCACGCCCGCGGTGCGCGACACCGAGGAGTTCTTCCGCAGCGTGTCACTGGTGCGCCGCACGCTGCGGACGGTGGAACGCGAGGAGCCCCGGTGAAGCGTCTGCGCGGCGGCACCTGGCTCCCGCCCGCCGTCTTCGGCGCGGCGGCGCTGGGGCTGTGGGAGTTGCTGCTGTGGGCGACCGACCCCCAGGGCTTCGTGCTGCCGCGGCCCAGCGAGATCGCCATCGCGCTGGGCGAGAACATCTCCGACGTGTGGGTCGCCTCGCGGGTCACGGGATTCATCATCCTCAGCGGGCTGGCGGGCGGCGTCGTGCTCGGCGCGGTCGCCGCACTGGTCGTCACCCGCTTCCGGACCGCCAACGAGACCCTCACCCCGCTGGCGGTGGCGATCAACGCCATCCCGATCATCGCCCTGGCACCCCTGTTCAACAACTGGCTGGGGATCACCTCGCCGCGCTCCAACCAGGCCGTGGTGGTGCTGCTGGTGTTCTTCCCGGTGTTCATCAACACCGCTCGGGGCCTCAGCGAGGTCGACGAAGAGCAGATCGAACTCATGCAGTCGTATGCGGCGAGCGACTGGCGCATCATGCGCACGGTCCGCATCCCGAACGCCCTGCCGTTCTTCTTCACGGCGCTGCGCCTCGTGGCGTCGCTGGCGGTCATCGCCGCCATCGTGGTGGAGTACTTCGGGGGCCGCCAGGACACGCTCGGCAACATCATCACGCAGAACGCCCAGTTCACGCGCTACGACGTGGCGTGGGCGGCCGTCGTGGCGGGCAGCATCATCGGGATCGCCCTCTACTTCGCCTCCCTGATCGTCGAACGGCTCGTCACGGGCCGGTACGCGCGGGCGACGGCGGCGGCCTGAGCAGCCGCGACAG
>JAPPKQ010000284.1 GCA_028819945.1 bacterium
GTGCACGACCAGCGCGTCGCCGTCCACCTCGGCGGACGCCCCGAGCGCGGCCAGGCCCCCCAGCACGCTGTGAAGCCGGTCGCTCTCCTTGTGGCGCAGTTCGCCGGCCCCCTCGAAGCGGCTCGGCCCGTCGGCTGTCGCCGCCGCCACGGCCAGGATCGGGATCTCGTCGATGAGGTCGGGCACCTCCGACGCCGCCACCGTGACGCCCCGCAGCGGACCGTGCCGGCACGTCAGGCGCGCCCGCTGCTGGCCGGCCGGCACCACTGACAGGTCGGCGCCCATGCGCTCCAGGACCCGCACGAAGCCGTCCCTCCCCTGCCCGTGGTAGACGTCGTGCACCGTCACCTCGCTGCCGGGCAGCAGTGCGGCACCGACCAGCCAGAAGGCGGCAGCCGACGGATCGCCCGGCACCTTGAAGTCGAATGGTGCCGGCCGGGAGGCGCGTACGACGACCTCGCCACCGGCCGTCCGCACATCGGCGCCGAACGCCGCCAGCATCTCCTCGGTGTGGGCGCGGGTGGGGACGGGTTCGCTCACGGCGGTCTCGCCCTCGGCGAACAGCCCTGCCAGCAGCACGGCACCCTTCACCTGGGCGCTGGCGACCGGCGGCTGCCAGCTGATGCCGTGCAGCGCCCCGCCGGTGATGCGCAGCGGCGCCCGCCGCCCGCCGTCGGTGCCGTCCACATCGGCCCCCATGAGCCGCAGAGGCTCGGTCACGCGGTCCATAGGCCGGCGGTTCACCGACGCGTCCCCGCCGAGGATCGTGGTGAACGGGCAGCCTGCGGCGATGCCGGCCAGCAGCCGGATCGTCGTGCCCGAGTTGCCGACGTGGATCGGTCCGGTCGGCTGGCGCAAGGTCCCGCCCGCCACCACGACGGGGGCAGCGGTGGATTCGGCCGCCTCGGCCCGCGCCGCCACCTCTCCGCCGGCGACGGTCGCACCGGCGCCCGGCGCGAGGACCGAGCCGCCGCTCGCCTCCACCGAGGCCCCCAGGGCCCGTACCGCCGCGGCGGTGGCGGCCACGTCGGCGCCGTCGGAGAGCCCCGAGATCGACGAGACGCCGTCGGCGAGGGCGGCCAGCAGCAGCGCCCGGTGCGAGATGGACTTGTCCCCCGGCACCCGCAGCTCGCCCCGCAGCGGTCCGCCGGGCCGCACGGCCAGAACGTCGCCGTCGCCGCTGAGGCCGACCGGGCCCACGTCTCAGATACCCAGGTGCCGCACCGAGGAGGGATACCCGTCCGCCGCCAAGGCGGTCTGCAACCGCTCGGCCAGCTCGGCGGCCACCACCATGATGAGCACACCCCGGTCACCCTCGGTGGAGTGGGCGATCTCCAGGTCGTAGATGTTCACGTCGACCTCGGTGGCGAGGGTGGCAATGCGGGCGACCTCGCCCGGCCGGTCCTTCACGGGCACCCGCAGCACGGCCAGCTCGACGTCGGCGGGAATCCCCGAGGGCAGGTTGACTCGGGCGACGCGGGCCCGCTCGAGCAGCGTGTGGAGAGCCTCGCGGTCGCCGCGTTCCACCACGTCGCGCATCTCCCCCAGCGCGTCGATGAGGCGCTCCAGCGAGGCGCAGATGGCGAGGCGGTTGGAGTCGCAGATGTCCAGCCATATGTCGGAGCTGCCGGCAGCCACCCGGGTCATGTCACGGAAACCCCCGGCGGCGAGACGCTGCAGGACGGACCGCTCCGCCGTCCGCTCATCGGCCAGGCGCATCAGGGTGGCGGCGGTGAGGTGCGGCACGTGCGACACCACCGACACCAGGGTGTCGTGCAGCTCCGGCGGCATGGTGACCGCCTCGGCGCCCAGCTCGGCCACCACGGCACGCACCGCCGCGTAGGTCTCGTCGAGGGTGGTCGCCCCCGGGGTGAGCACCCACACGGCGCCGCCGAACATGTCGGGCCGGGCGCCGGCGATGCCCATCTGCTCGCTGCCGGCCATGGGGTGCCCGCCCACGAACCGCGGATGCTCCACCGTCGCGCAGATCGGGCCCTTCACGCTGCCCACGTCGGTCACGACACCGTCGCCGGACTCGAGGGCCTCGCGGGCCAGACCCGGTATCGCGGTGGCCGGCGTGGCCACAAAGGTCACATCCGCGTGCGGGTTGTGCCCGATCTCGTTCACCGCTCCGAGGCGCAGCGCCTGGCGCGCCCGCAGCTCGTCGATGTCCGAGCCGGTCACCCACCAGCCCGCGGCGCGCAGGCCCAGGCCGATGGATCCGCCGATGAGGCCGATCCCGTGAATCTGGACGCTGCCGCCATCGGCGGCGACCGCTCCCAAACCCATGCGTGCTCAGACGTCCAGGTCGGGGCGCAAGGAGGTCGCCGAACCCAGGTAGACGTGCTGCACCTCGTGGCGCTCCTTGTCGGTGTAGAAGTGGATCAGCGTCCGGATAACGCCGGGCAGGGCCCCTTCCACGTTCAGTTCCCGGGCGCACAGCAGGGGCACGTCGGCCAGCTGCAGGCGCTCCCGCGCCGCCTGGGCGGGGAACACCGAGTGGATGTCGTCGGTGGCAGTGAAGATGATGCTGACGAGATCCTCCGTGGCGACGCCGTTGCGGGCGAAGGCCTCGCGCAGCAACGCCTCGACCTGTGAGGCCACCTCTTCGGGTGTGTCCTCCGTGATGGCGACCGCTCCTCGCAGAGCACGCAGAAGGCGAGGCACGGCGGTGAATTCTACTGAGCGCGCCGGCCTGGATTCCGGCCTTCGCCGGAATGACGGGGAATCCTCAGCCGGCATGACGGGGAATCCTCAGCCGGCACTCGCCGGGATGACGAGAGATGCTCAGCCGGTCGGCGATCGTTCCGGCGGTGCCGGGCCGGCGAGCGAGGACTCCAGGGCACGCAACTCGGCGCGGGCGAGTTCCCGCCACTCGCCGGGCCCCAGCCGCGGGTCGCGCAGCGGGCCGATGCGGGTGCGGACGAGGCGCGTCACCGTGAGCCCCACGGCACCGCACATGCGTCGCACCTGGCGGTTGCGGCCCTCGCACAGGACGATGCGCAGCAGCCCCTGCTGCGGGCTGGAGGCCCGCGCCGGCGCAGTGAGCCCGTCGGAGAGTTCCACGCCGCTGCGCAGGGCACGCAGCGCGGCGGCGCCGACGCGACCCTCCACGGCCACGAGGTACTCCTTCTCGCACCCAGTCGAGGGGTGCATGACCCGCCGCGCCAGGTCCCCGTCGTTGGTCAGCAGCAGCAGCCCCTCGCTGTCCATGTCCAGGCGGCCCACCGGGTAGACGCGCGGTTCGGCGGGCAGTCCGTCCAGCACCGTGGGGCGCCCCTGGGGGTCCGAGGCGGTGCTCACCACCCCGGCGGGCTTGTTCAGCAGGTAATGGACCAGGTCGCTGCGCAGGGTGATCACCGCGCCGTCCACCTCGACGACATCGACGTCGGCCCGCACGCGCTGGCCGATCCGGGCCGTCCGGCCGTTGACGTGGATCCGCCCCGCCCGGATCATCTCCTCGACGTGGCGGCGACTGGCGACGCCCGCCGCCGCCAGGACCTTCTGC
>JAPPKQ010000438.1 GCA_028819945.1 bacterium
CGTGCGCTCCGCCGAGCAGGTCCGCTCCTGGGTGCGCCGTCTCGCCGATCAGGGCAGCTCGGTGGTGTACATGAGCACCGAACTGGAAGAGATCATCGAGGTCAGCGACCGCGTGGCCGTGATGGTCAGGGGGCGCATCACCGGCGTGCTGAGCGAGGGGATCACGATCGGCGCCATCGGCAATCTGATGCTGCAGGAACGATGAGTCTCCGAGCGGTCGGCCGGCTGCGCCGCGAAACGTCGTCATTCCGCCGGGGGCCGGAATCCAGGGTGGCATGAGCGCCGGATCTCGCGGGAGGCTGCGCGTGCCGGAGACGGTCATTCCCGTCCTGGCGATCCTGGCCTCGCTCGTGGTGCTGGCTCCGCTGGTGGAGATCGGCGGTGCGGGCGTCGCCGAGGGCTACAGGGAGCTCTTCAAGGCGTCGTTCGGGTCGATGGTTGGGGTGGGGTCGTGGCTCACGTCCTCACTCCCGCTCGTGCTGGTCGGCCTGGGTGTGGCCCTGCCCTACCGGGCCGGCCTGTTCAACGTGGGCGGTGAGGGGCAGTTGCTGACCGGGGCGCTCGTCGGGGTGTACATCGGGACGGCCTTCGGCGGCGGGCCGGGTGCCTTCCTGCTGCCGCTGCTGGCGGGGTTCGGGTCGGCCGCCGCCCTCGGTGCCGTGGCCGGCTGGCTGAAGTCCCGCGGCATGCACGAGATCGTCACGACGATCATGTTCAACTTCATCGCGTTCTTCTCCCTCACGTTCCTGCTGCGCGGCGGGCTGAAGGACCCCGACCTTCCGTACGCGGCCAGCCGGGCGGTGTCCGACGGGTTCCGCCTGGGCCGCTTCGCCGGCGACGACATCCCCTACGGCATCTTCATCGCCGCCGTCGTCGTGGCCCTCACCATCTACCTCATGGACTACACCCGCCTCGGATGGCGGCTGGGACTGCTGGGCCAGAGCGATGCCGTGGCGGTCCGCCAGGGGGTCAACCTGGTGCGCAGCCGGACGGTGGCGCTTGCGCTGGGCGGCGGCCTGGCCGGGCTGGGCGGAGTCGTGGAGCTGCTCGGCAACCAGTACCGCATCGGCGCCCACTTCTCGCCGGGATGGGGCTTCACCGCCGTCGCCGTGGCGCTGCTGGCGCGCGGCAAGATGCTACCCGTGGTGCCCTTCGCCCTCTACTTCGGATTCCTGCAGAACGGCGAGGTGAGGCTTCAGGCGATCCTGGGCCTTCCCGGGAACCTGGTGTTGATACTCGTCGCCGCCCCGGTGATCATCGTGGCCGCGGTCTACGGGTTCCGGGCATATCGCAGGACAGTCACGGTGGGAACCTGATGGGGAGGAGGACGGCGTGAGCGGGAACGGCGCGGAGAACCTGGACGGCGCGGCCAAGGCCGTCGCCGTGGCGGTGGACATCGGCGGGACCTTCACCGACCTGGTGGCGGTCGGTGCCGGCGGGGAGATCGTCCTGGCCAAGCAGCCGTCGGTGCCGGCGAACTTCCTGCAAGGCGTGGACCAGGCGCTGCGCGATCTCGGCGCGGCGAGGATCGTCGACTTCCGCCACGGCACCACGGTGGGCACCAACGCCATCATCCAGCGCAAGGGCGCCCGCATCGGGCTCATCACCACGCAGGGGTTCCGCGACATCCTCCTGGCGGCGCGGGCCAGCCGTATCGATCTCTACGACTCGGTCTGGGACCCGCCGCCGCCGCTGGTGGCTCGCCGCGACATCCTGACCGTCACCGAGCGGCTGGACTACCTGGGGCGCACGGTCACGCCGCTGAACACCGGCGAGGTGCGCGAGGCGATCGGCGTGCTGCGCGACCGTGGCGTCGAGGCGGTTGCGGTCTGCTTCCTGAACTCCTTCGTGAACCCGTCCCACGAGCTGCAGGCGCTGGAGATCATCGCCGCCGAGGCGCCGGGGATGTTCGCCTGCGCCAGCAGCCGGGTGGTGCCGGAGATCCGCGAGTTCGAGCGCATGAGCACGACCGTCGTGAACGCCTATCTGGGCCCTCCGATGGCGACCTACCTGCAGGGGCTGGACCACCTGCTGGAATCCCACGACTACGACGGCGATGTTCTCATCACGCACTCCGGCGGCGGGCTGATGACGTCCCGGGCGGCGACGCGCATACCCGCCCGCGTCTGCCAGTCGGGGCCGGCGGCCGGTGTCATGGGCGGCCTGGCGGTCGCTGAGCGGCTGGGGTTCGACAATGTGATCACGCTGGACATGGGCGGCACCAGCGCCGACATCTCGGTGATCGTGGACGGCGCGCCGATGTTCCGCTCCGAGTGGCACGCCGAATTCAACATCCCGATCATCTTCCCGGCCATCGATCTGGTGACCATCGGCGCGGGCGGCGGCACGATCGCCTGGGTGGACGCCAGCGGCACGCCCCACAGCGGCCCCCAGAGCGCCGGCGCCGACCCCGGCCCGGCCTGCTACGAGCGGGGCGGCACCGAGCCGACCAACACTGACGCCAACGTGGTGCTCGGGCGGCTGCGGCCCCAGGCGTTCACGGGCCGGCGCAGCGACATCACCCTCAGCGCCGCCGCGGCGCACGAGGCCATCGGGCGCACGATCGCCCCGGTGCTCGACTGCTCGGTCACCGACGCGGCGGCCGGCATCATCAGGCTCTCCAACGCCTCCATGCTCAACGCCGTGCGGCTCATGACCGTCGAGCGGGGCTACGACCCGCGCGATTTCTCGCTCGTGGCCTTCGGCGGGGCGGGGCCGCTGCACGCCGCCGACCTGGCACGCGAGCTGCGGATCCCCACGGTGGTGGTGCCGACCTATCCCGGGCTGGTGTCGGCGATGGGTGCGCTGCAGGTCATGCTGCGCCACGACCTGGTCCGGCCGGTGTTCCAGTTGCACTCCAGCGTGGACCGCTCGGTCCTGGCGGCTGCGGAGGCGGAGTTGCTGGCCGAGATCGACGAACTGCGAGCCAGCGAGACGCTGGCCACCGAGTGGAAGGTGCACTGGCGGGCCGACATGCGCTACTACGGCCAGATCTCCGGATACCTCACGCTGGATCTGCCCCACGGCATCGACTACCTGTGGAGCCGCGACAGCCTGGAGCGATTCCAGCAGGAACACCAGCGGGAGTTCGGCTACGTGCTCACCGGGGAGGTGACCGACGTCGAGATCGTCAACCTGCGCGCGGTGCTGGTCGGGGACGTGGAACCGGTGAATATCCCGGCGCGCCCCGCCGGCACGCCGGTGCCACCCGAGTCGGGCGAGGCGTACTTCTTCGAGTCGGGCGGCGTCGTGTCGACGGCCTTCGTGCAGCGCGAGGGGCTGTCGCCCGGCGATGTGGTGGAGGGTCCTGCAGTGGTGGAGGAGTGGGACTCCACCACCGTGGTGCCTCCCGGCGTCGTGGCCCGCGTCGCCCCTCACGGCGAGCTGGTGATGGAGATTGGAGAGAGCCCATGAGTCCGGTAGCCAACGGCAAGAACGTCGACCCCATCACGGTGGAGGTGCTCTCCAGCGCCTTCCGGGCGATCTGCGACGAGGCCAGCGC
>JAPPKQ010000257.1:0-248 GCA_028819945.1 bacterium
GGTGTCGAGCCCGCGGTACTCGGTCAGCACCGCTCCCTGGGCCCCGGCAATCCGCTCGCGGATCTCTGCGAC
Source organism: bacterium (assembly GCA_028819945.1). Taxonomy (GTDB): domain Bacteria; phylum Actinomycetota; class Acidimicrobiia; order Acidimicrobiales; family CATQHL01; genus VXNF01. The sequence goes on from JAPPKQ010000257.1 coordinate 73, forward strand.
GACGGCAACCTTCTCGGGGCGGGGCGGTCGGGAGTGTTCACTCGATGGCTCGGACACGGTCGTCTCCGGTCTTGGTTCGGGTTTCGGTGCCGCATACCGCCGGAGGTGGCCCCGAACGGCGACGGGCCCCCCAAAAATAACGGCGGGCCCGGGGGGTTGGGGGGGGGGACACAAAA
>JAPPKQ010000257.1:258-3491 GCA_028819945.1 bacterium
CCGGAGGTGGCCCGGAACGGCGACGGCGCCGCAGAAGATCGCGCGGCGCCGGGAGAGTCGGGGGCGTCACCTCATCAGGCGGGCGTCAGCACGGGTGCTGCGGTCCCTTTCAGCTCCTCGGAGCACCGGAGATCTTCAGCGAGCATTCGGTTGTGGGGCTTCGCAGGCTAGCGGGCCCTCACGCCACCTCCACGGCGCGCCAATCCTGCGGGCGTGGGCTCAGATGCTGGCGGGGTCGATCTTGACCGGCGGTCCCATCGTGGAACTGACCGTCACCCTCTGGACGTAGCGACCCTTGGAGGCCGCGGGCCGCACCCGCTGCAACTCCTCCATCACCGAGCGCAGGTTCTCCATCAGCTCCTCGGTGCTGAAGCTCACCTTCCCGATCGGGACGTGCACGTTGCCCTGGCGGTCGGTGCGGTAACCCACGCGCCCGCCCTTGAAGTCGGCGACGGCTTTGGTCACCTCGGTCGTCACGGTGCCGCTCTTCGGATTGGGCATCAAGCCGCGTGGCCCCAGCGTGCGTCCCAGGCGGCCGACGAGCGGCATCATGTCCGGCGTGGCGATGGCCACGTCGAAGTCCATCATGCCCCCGCCGATCGCCTCGACGAGATCGTTGTCACCCACGTGGTCGGCCCCGGCGTCGCGGGCCGCGATGGCGGCCTCGCCGGTGGCGAACACGGCCACGCGTACCTGCTTGCCGGTGCCCGACGGCAACGAGACGGTCCCGCGCAGCATCTGCTCGGCCCGGCGAGGGTCGACCCCGAGGCGGATGGCCATGTCCACGGTCTCGTCGAAGCCGGCCGACGGCAGGCCCTTCACCACGTCGAGACCCTCCACGGCGTCGTGCAGGCGCTGCCGGTCATAGCGGCGAGCGGCGTCGCTGTAACGCTTTCCCTTGTTCATTCTGCTCCTCCGGCCCTGGGCGTTCCTGGTTGGGACGCCGGGGGCTGCTGCGAATCTGCCCCGAGCGGTGCGCGCTGCGCCGCGCTCGGGGTGGGCGGAACTAGCCGCGGACCACTCGGACCCCCATGCTGCGGGCGGTGCCGGCGACCTGGCGCTTGGCCATGTCGATGTCATCGGTGTTCAGGTCGGGCAGCTTGATCTCGGCGATCGACGTCAGCTGCTCGTCGGTGATCGAACCGACGAACTCGCGCCCCACCTCACCGGCGCCCTTCTCCACCCCTGCCGCCTCGCGGACCAGGAAGGAGGTCGGGGGGGTCTTGAGTATGAAGCTGAAGGACCGGTCCTCGTAGATCGTGAGCTCCACGGGGATGACCTGGCCGGCGGACTCGGCGGTGCGGTCGTTGTACTGGCGGCAGAAGTCCATGATGGCGATGCCGTGGGGGCCGAGCGCGGTGCCCACCGGCGGCGCCGGGGTGGCCTTGCCCGCCTCGATGTTGACCTTGACGACTGTGAGGACCTTCTTGGCCATGATCGGCTCTCCTGTGAATGACTGCAGCGACGGCTAGAGCTTCGCGACCTGGGAGAATTCCAGCTCGACGGGGGTCTCGCGGCCGAAGATGTTGACAAGCACCTTGACCTTCAACTGCTCGGCGTTGATGTCGATGATCTCCCCCGACAGTTCTGCGAAGGGCCCTTCGCGCACCCGCACCGTCTCGCCCGACTCGAACTGCAGGCGGGGGCGGCCACGCTTGACGGCCTCGTCACCGGTTGTCTTGGACTCCAGGAACGTCTCCACGTCGCGCCGCCCCAGCGGGGTGGGCTTCGGTCCGTGCCCCACGAAGCCGGTGATCGAGGGGGTCTCCTTGATGACCTGGAAGGCCTTGTCGGTGAGCCGGCAGCGCACCAGCAGGTAGCCGGGAAAGACCTTCTTCGGCACGACCACCTTCTTCCCGCCCTTGAACTCCACGACGTCCTCGGTGGGGATCTGAGCCTCGTAGATGAGGTCCTCGGCCTCGAGGCTGCGAACGCGCGCCTCGAGATCTTGCTTGGCCTTCTTCTCGTACCCCGACTGGGTGTGCACGACGTACCACCGGCCGGGGCGTCGCGAGGGTCGATCCTCGTCGGGCACTGCGACGATCTCTTCATCAGCCTCGGCCTCTGCCTCGGCCTCGGCGGCGGCTTCCGCAGCGGCCTCCGCAGCGGCGTGCAACTCGTCCTCGCTCAGGATGTCGTAGTGCTGCTCGCCGCCGGGCGCCTCGGCGGCGGATGCCTCGGTGTCGGGCGCCAGGGGGCCGGAGGGAAGCACCGCCTCGGCCGGCGGTTCGGCGACCTGGGGGGCTGCACCGCCCGCCAGATCGGCCTCGAGTGGGGGGGACTGCTCGCTCACGGAACTGCTCATCGCTCGAAGAGTTTCAGGACTGCCTCGCCGAAGCCGTAGTCCAGGGCACCGATCACGGCCGTGAGAATGACCACGACCACGAGGGTGACGATGGAGTAGTTGACGACCTCGGAACGGGTCGGCCAGGAGACCTTGCGCAGCTCGGCCCGAACCTCGCGCATGAACTGCGCCGGCGAGGCTCGCTCGCGGCGCGGCGTGGGCTGCCGGCGGCGCTCGGCGACGGGCGCGCCCTCTTCGTCGATGGCCCCCTGCTTGCGGGCCATGCGGCGAAACTGTCTGTTCATTTCCATGGCAGGGCAGGAGGGACTCGAACCCCCAACCGCCGGTTTTGGAGACCGGTGCTCTTCCAGTTGAGCTACTGCCCTCTGACGCGCCCCAAGCGGCGCAGGCCGGACGGCGCGGGACCCCTCAGGTTACCCAGCCGACCGGGCCATCCCCACGGCGGAGGTGCGCCGGCGCCAGATTCACACACCGTCAACCCGCTGACCGACTCCGTGGCGGGACATCCGGGTGCCGCCCCGGATCGCCCGGCGGAGTCACCGGTCATCGCAGGGTTCCACGAGTCGCGAATCGGTCTGATCATTGTCACAGGGCGATGGTGATATTGACGTACCGGTTACCGGTCCGTGCCGCAGCGAGTGTCGGCCTGCCCGCACCGGCTAGTCGGCCTGCCGACCGACGACCACCTCATCGATGCGCCGAGGGAGAGACCCGTGACCGACCCGACCCTGTTCGCTGACACCGACCGCGACGAAGTTCCGCGCCCGCCGCCACGGCGAGGAAATCCCCGGCAACCCGTAACTCCAATGTTACATTTGGCAGAGCCTATGGAGATCCGAACCCTCCTCGACGAACAATGCCCGTCGCCGGGCCGGCCTGTCCAAGACCGAACTGGCGCGGATCGCCGGAACGCAACCCGCCGCGGTTC
>JAPPKQ010000050.1 GCA_028819945.1 bacterium
GCCGACGACTCCGGCTCGCTCCCCGTGGCGCCGCCTCCCGCCGCGGCGGCGGAGGGCGGTCTGGCCGAGGCGCAGGCCGCCGCCGACGCCGCGCGGAGCGCGTCCGCCCCGCCGCGCGCACCGGAGGCCGCGCCCGACAGGACCCGGGCGTCGGAGAAATCGGCCTGGGGTTCGGTCGAGCCGACCCGGCCGGGGGAGTGCTGGGGATGCTCGTCCAACATCTTCAGAGACTACGGCGTGAACCCGTTCGTGGACGCGCTCCGCGATCCGCTGTCGACCTTCGCCCTCGACGTGGACACTGCCTCCTACGTGGTGACGCGCAACTACCTGGAAGGGGGCTCGCTGCCGCCGATGGAGGCCGTGCGTGTGGAGGAGTTCGTCAACTACTTCGACGGTGGCTACGAGCCGGAGTGGGACGAATTCGCCATCCACGTGGAGGCGGCGCCGTCACCGTTCTCCCGTGACGGATACGTGCTGATGCGAGTCGGCGTGCGAGCGCCCGACGTGCTGGCCGACGTCGTGATCCCCGACAGCGTGATCGTGGTGATGGACCGCTCGGGTTCCATGGGCGAGCAGGCCGGCTACGGCGGCGAATGGCTCGATCGCATCGAACTGGCGCACGAGGCCGTGGACCTGCTGCTGGACGGCCTGCCGGACGGTACCCGCGTCGGCATCGTGGCCTATGACGACCGGGTCGCCACCGTGGTCGAACCCTCCGACGTGGCCGGCAACCGGGACTGGATCATGCGCCGGATCCGCGACGAGGTCTACCCGAGGGGCAGCACCAACGCCGGGGCCGGCTTGGAGCGCGGTTTCGACCTGGCGCTGGACGAGGCCCGCCGGGGACGGGACGTGCTGGTGATGCTGCTCTCCGACGGCGTGGCCAACGTGGGCGCCACCCGCACCGAGGAGATCCTCCGGGACATCGGCGACCGCGGCGACATCGGCCTGACCACGATCGGCGTGGGGCTCGGGCCGTTCAACGACGTGCTCATGGAACAACTCGCCAATTCGGCCGACGGCACCTACCACTACATCGACAGCACCCACGAGGCGCGTCGCATCTTCGGCTCCAACATCGTGAGCCTGCTGGCGCTGGCCGCGCGGGACGCCAAGATCCAGGTGGAGTTCAACCCCGACACGGTGCTCTCGTACCGGCTGCTGGGCTTCGAGAACCGCGATGTGGCCGACGAGGACTTCCGCGACAACACCGTGGACGCCGGTGAGGTGGGTCTCGGCCAGAGTTCCACCGCCCTGTACGAACTGGAGCTGGCCGGTCGCTCTCGAGACCGGAGCAGCCGGGACTGGCTGGCGACCGCCACCCTGCGCTACCAGCGGCCCCGCCGGGGCTCGATCACCGAGATCGAGCAGAGCGTCACCGGCGCCGACATCGCCCGCTCGTTCGCCTCGGCAAGCCCGCACTTCCGCCTGGCGGCTGTGGCGGCGGAGTTCGCCGAGGTGTTGCGGCGCAGCCCGTTCGTGGAATACCGGGACGCCGACATGGCGGTGCTGGTTGACGAGGCCTGGTACGCCTCCGACGACCTGCGCCGAAACCGCGACGCCGAGGAACTGGCCGAGCTGATCGAGGACGCCCGCCGCCTGACCCGCTAGACGGCCGCACCGGCCGCAGGAGGCTGCGGCGACGCCTCAACCCGCAAATCTGTTCCCGTCGATGCACGACGCCAAGGCGGAACTTCGAGAAGCGACACTTCACCCGGTCGTGCGGGCTCGGCTGCGGTATCCTGCAACCAATCGAGGTGCCTCGATAGGCAACTCCTTGAAACATCAGGTTATGTGCGCTCGAGGTGTGAGATGACCGCAACATCAACTAAACTGGTGACAGCAGATGAACTCTTGCTGCTCTACAGCCAGGGTGTACGAGGCGAGTTGATCAGGGGGGTGCTGACCGAGGTGACGCCGGTGGGGCAGGAGCACGGCGAGATCGTCACGAACCTCGTACTCGCGCTCGGAAACTTCGTCAAGCCCCGCGGGCTGGGGCGGCTGACGGCCTCCGACGCGGGCGTCTGGCTGGAGCGTGACCCCGACACGGTGCGCGAGCCGGACATCGCCTTCTTCTCCGCGGCGCGGATGCCGCCGGGGGTCCGCGTCACCGGCTATTCCGAGATCGCTCCGGACCTCGTCGTGGAGATCGTCTCGCCGGGCGACAGCCGCCGGGAGGTCCGCGACAAGGCGCGGATGTGGCTCAGCCACGGTGTTCGCCTGGTGTGGGTGGTGCATCCCGGCACGCGCACCGTAGACGTGCACCGCCCCGGCGATCCGGTGGTGACGCTCGCCGCCGGCGGCGCCCTCGACGGCGCCGACGTACTTCCCGGCTTCTCCTGTCCCCTCAGCGCAGCCTTCGACACATAGCCGCAGTGCCGCCGCGCGGGGCACCCTCATCCGGCCGCGGCTGACACATCTCACCTCACTCGGATTCCGGGGAACTGAGACTTCAGGCCCGACTCTTATTCGTCCCGTTGTCGCAACTGGAGTGCTTTTCTCAGTCCGACCAGCCGTACCATCCGCTCTGCCAGGTCTTGCCGGGCGGGTTGCTTGCGGCGTCGTGGTGGAAGCATCCCCAATGCCCCGCCGCGAAGCAGGCGTCTTTCGTGCCGTAGGGACCGCCGTTCGCGTCGCTCGGCAGGTTCGTCTCCGGCAGTGTGGGTTCGGGATCGGGGTCCCAGCTGGCCTGCTCTGCGACCAAGTCCGCGGTGGTGGGGTATAGCTGCTCGCCGGTGCTGGTCCAGCTGAGGCTCTCGCCGGCGCCGTCGGGCCACAGGTCGCCGGGCTGGGTGGTCGTCGTCGGCGGGACGTAGGCGCCCAGGGTGGCCTCCCAGTGCACTGTGCCGGCGGTGATCCTGATCGTGTCGTACCCGCCACTGCGGAGTTCTCCCTGGTTGACCCACACCTCCCACGCCGATCCGAACCAGTACATCATCACCGAACTGTCACAGAACCGCCAACGGCGGCCGGCGCTGCAGCTGACTGCGGTGTGGCTTCCGGCGGTCGATGCGCGCACCGAGATCGTGTCGCTGTCGCTCGTTCCGCTGACCGTCAGCTCGCAGTAGCCCCGGCCCGTGAGCTGGTTCGGGCTGCCGCCGGTCGGGCATGGGGTTCCGTACTTGTCCAGCCCGCTGAACGTCACCGTCTGGGCGTGGGCCGGGGCGACGAGTATCGCAGCCAGTGGAACCGCCGCCAGTGCGACCGCGGCCAGTGCCGCCACGAACGCCCGTCTCCTGTGCCTCGCCCGATTCATGTCGAAACCCCTCCCGTGGTCCTGCTCCAGACCTGTTGAGTTCCGCAGGCACGTCCCCGTCGCCGATGCGAGAGGCCGCATCCGTAACTCGCACCACCATATGCCCGATCGCGGGCGGTAAAGGGGGTCAACCAATTCGCTGCGCCTGCGCCGTCTCGCCGAGCTGCTATGCCCGATCGCGGGGTGTCGACCCTCGTCTCGGAGCCGATCGGGCGCGTCCCCCACAGGTGCCGCTAGGTCCGGCGACGCGCACGGCGCCTGTCCCCTTCGGTCCTCGTCGGCGAGGGCGTCGTGGCGCTCGGCGGGGCGGGTGGCCGCCGACTCGTACGCCTCGGCGGTGTTGCGGTACGTGCCGAGCCACTTGTCGAGGGGGACAGTGAGCTCGCCGTCGTTGCCCTCGAAGTAGCGGAGGTGCAGCCAGTGGAAGTCGTCGCCCACCGGCAGTCTCCCCGTGACGGTCTTGCCCGGGAGGCCGGTGTGGCCGTGTGCGGACGCCAGGTCAGCCTGGGGGCGACAGTCGTTCGCGCAGCTCGCGCTTGAGGAACTTGCCGTTGGCGTTGCGGGGCAGCGGCTCGTCCAGGAACCAGACGTGGCGGGGGTGCTTGAAGCGTGCCAGCCTGCCAGCGAGATGGGCGGTGAGGTCGTTCGCTGTCAGCGAGGCGCCGGACCCCAGCACAACGGCTGCCGCGACCTCCTCGCCGAGGCGGTCGTCGGGCACGCCGAACACGGCCACCTCGGCGATCTCGTCGAGTTCGTGCAGGGCGGCCTCCACCTCGGCGCAGTGGACGTTCTCGCCGCCGCGGATGACGACGTCCTTGGCCCGGTCCTTGATGTGGATCCAGCCGTCGGCGTCGATCTCGGCGATGTCGCCGGTGCGGAACCAGCCGTCGACGATGGCTTCGGCGGTGGCTTCGGGCTGGTTGAGGTAGCCCTTGATGACGTTCGGGCCGCGCAGCAGCAACTCGCCCTGCCTGCCGGTCGCCAACTCGCCGCCGTCGGCGTCGACCACCTTGGCCTCCATGCACGGCACCACCGGTCCGACCGACGCCGGCTTCGCCACGTAGTACTCGCTGCCGATTGCCGTGGCGATACCGGTCGTCTCGGTGAGCCCGTAGCCGGTGACCGGCTCACCGTGCCGGAGGGAGGTGTCGATGCGGACGACCAGATCGGGTTGCAGCGCGGCCCCGCCGCCGCCCATGGAGCGCAGCGAGGAGGTGTCGGTTCGGCCCCAGGCGGGATGCCGCAGCAGTTCCCGGGACAGTGCCGGCACGCCGGTGAACGTGGTAACGCGCTCGCGCTCGATGATGCGCAGGGCCTCGGCGGGATCCCAGTGGTGCATGAGAACCAGCCGGCCGCCCGTCGCCGTGACGGGGTGCAGGACACACGTGCAGCCGGTCACGTGGAACAGCGGCACCGGCAGCAGCGCCACCCGCGGGCCGGGATCCTCGCCGGTTCGTGGCAGACCCTGCACGGCCAGCCGGCGGGCGCGCGCCGCGTTGCCGCAGTGCCGGACGAAGGCCAGATTGAGCAGGTTGTGGATCGAACCCCGGTGCGTGGTCTGCGCCCCCTTGGGCGGGCCGGTGGTGCCCGAGGTGTAGAAGATGCCGACATCGTCGTCGGGTTCGATCTCGGCCGCGGGCAGTCTCGCGGGTGCGCCGGCGACGTCGACCACGTCGTCCCACCGGGAGGCCCCAACAGGCAGGTTGCCGTCGTGGCGTGTGACGATGAGAGCCAAGGTTCCGGCACTCGAGGACAGGCGCTCCAGGCGTTCGCCGTCGACGATCGCCACCGCCGGAGAGGAGTCGCGTAGCGCGAACTCCAACTCGGGTCCTGTCCACCACGAGTTCATGGCCACCGCGGCGGCGCCCAGCGACGTTATCGCCCTGTACCACAGGACCCACTCCGTATAGTTCCGCAGGGCGATCGCCACGCGGTCGCCGCGACCCACGCTGTGGCCGTCGCGCAGGTGATGTGCCAGCGACCGCACCCGGGCAGCGGCATCCCCGTAGCTGTAGCGCTCGGTGCCGTAGACGAGGTACTCGGCGTCGCCCTTGGCCCCCGCCAATTCCCAGATCACCCGCATGTTGGGCGGTGCGCGGTCGAATATCCGCGTCGGTATGCCGAGCACGTCGCGCACCGTCCAGGCGAAGGGGGCGCCGGGAGAGGTCAGCTCGGCGTAGGCGCGGTTGAAGTCGGCGATCAGGGCATCCGAAACGGAATCCCCGGTCCCGAACGCTTCCTCGACTCCGGTCACGGCTGCGATCCTACGATTACCACCGGGAAGCCATCAGGATTCGATCGAGGAGGTCGGGACATGAGCGAGCGACGACTCGAGGGCCGGCGCTGCCTGGTGACCGGAGCCGCCGGTGGGCAGGGCGCCGCCGTGAGCCGCAGGTTCGCGGCCGAGGGGGCCTCGGTGGCTGTGACCGACCTCCACGATGACGGCGTGCAGGAGCTCGCCGCCGAACTGCGCGACGGCGGCGCCACCGCGGTCGGCGTCGCCGCAGACGCGCGCGACGAGGAGCAGGTGGCCGGCGTCGTGGAGGTCGCCGTTGGATCTCTCGGCGGGTTGGACGTGCTGTACAACAACGCCGGCGTCCTGTTGCTCGACGACGACCGCCCGAGCGAGGACCTGGAACTCGACACCTGGAACAAGGTGCTGGCCATCAACGCCACCGGGATGTTCCTGTTCTGCAAGCACGCCCTGCGCCCGTTGCTCGACGCGGCCCCCGGGTCGGTGATCCTGAACGTCGGCTCGGCTGCCTCGTACCGCGGTGATCCCCACTTCCACGCCTACGCCGCCGCCAAAGGGGCACTGCTGTCCTACACGGCGTCGCTGGCGCAGTGTTACGGGCCGCGCGGGTTGCGTGCCAACCTGATCTGTCCCGGATTCATCGAGACGCCCATGATCGAGTCTCTGCTCACCGACGAGGACCTCGTGGCAGCGGTCACCGGCGCCACGGCGCTACGGCGCATGGGCCGGCCGGAGGAGATCGCCGCCTACGCCGCCTTCCTGGCCTCCGACGACGCCTCGTTCGTAACCGACGCCGTTGTCACGGTGCACGGCGGATTCGTCAAGTAGGAGGGTACGGAAGCGGCGCGACGGGGAGCACGCCGGGCATGTCGACGAAGCCGGGCAGGCGTTGGACACGCTCGGCCCACCGCCGGAGGGCGGGATAGTCCTCGTGTGAGATCCCTCCCTCCCCGGAGAGGGCGACGTCGGGGAAGACGGCGATGTCGGCGACCGTGGCGATGCACGGCCCGCAGGCGCCTTGCTCGCAGGACGACGGCAGGTCGACTCCGGCGTTCCGCAGGCCGTCGAGCAGCGACATGCCGCCGGCGATCCGGAGCGTCCGGGCCGCGTCCCGCCGGAGGGGGAAGTTGTTGCAGGGCTCGGAGAGGTCCAGCAGGTCGCCGACCTTGACGCTGTCATGCATGTACCGCGATCCGCCGCCGGCCGAGCAGGCGGCTCCGGACCACGTGGCGCGGCACCAGTCGGCACCGGCGGCGACATCCCTGTCGAGCAGCTTGGTCCGCATGGTCTCGCCTGCGCGGAGATCGTCGAGGATCGCCACGGGCTGCCAGAGATCCAGGATCGCCGGACCGGGCTCCTGCGGAGCCGATGCATTCATGTCGTCCGTCCTACCAGCCGCTGATCCAGCCCTCCAAGAGGCCGCGAGGCTCGGTTTCCTCCTCGCCGGGGCGGTGCCGCAGCACGTCGAAATCGGCTCCGGCGTCGGCCTGCAGCACGTGGTCCAGGTAGATGCTGCCGTAGCCACGGCGATAGGGGCGATCGGGGAGCGGGCGCTGCGCGAGGCGCCGGCTGATCTCCTGCGGTGCCACGCACAGGTCGAGCCGCCGGGCGCCCACGTCGAGGAGGATCTCATCGCCGTCGTTCACGGCTCCCAGCGGTCCCCCGACGGCGCTCTCGGGGGCGGTGTGCAGCACGACGGTTCCGTAGCCCGTACCGCTCATGCGTGCGTCTGAGATGCGCACCATGTCGGCTACCCCCTGCGCCAGCAGCTTGCGAGGGATGGGCAGCATCCCCCACTCGGGCATGCCGGGCGCCCCCTTCGGACCGGCGCCACGCAGCACGAGCACGGTGTCGGCCACCACCGGCAGGTCGGGATCGTCGATGCGGTCCAGGAGATCGTCGATGCCCTCGAACACCAGAGCCGGCCCCCGATGCCGGAGCAGGCCTTCGGTGGCGGCGCTCACCTTGATGACCGCTCCGTCAGGGGCGAGCGAGCCGCGCAGCACCGCCAACCCACCTGCCGGCTGCAGCGGTGCGTCCAGTGGGCGGAGCACGTCCCGATCCCAGACCTCGGCGCTCGCGATGTTCTCCCCCATGGTCCGACCCGTCACTGTGCGAGCGTCGAGGTGAAGCAGGGGCGCCAACTCGCCGAGCAGCGCGGTGACGCCACCCGCCCGCTGCAGGTCCTCGAACAGGTACTCGCCCGCCGGCTGGATGTTGGTGAGCACGGGGGTGCGGGCGGCGATCCGGTCGAACCGGTCCAGCGGCAGATCCACGCCGAGGCGTCCCGCCAGGGCGATGAGGTGCAGCACGGCGTTCGTGGATCCCGCGACCGCCGCCAGAGCCGTCACGGCGTTCTCGAGAGCCTCGAGTGTGAGGATGTCGGCGGGTCGCAGTCCCTCCTTCGCGATCTCGACGGCACGGCGCCCGGTCTCCTCGGCGAGAGCACCCCGGCGGGCATCGGTGGCGGGGACGGCCGCTGAGCCGGGGAGAGACATGCCGAGCGCCTCGGTGAGGGTGGCCATGGTGGAGGCGGTGCCCATCTCGCTGCAGTGGCCGACGCCGGGGCGCGTGGCGGCCTCCAACTCGGCGTACTCGCCGGCTGACATGCGCCCCGCCCGCAGGTCGTCGGTGTAGCGCCAGATGTCGGTGCCGGCCCCGATGCGCCGCCCCCGGAAGTTGCCCGGCTGCATGGGGCCGCCGGTCAGTGCGATGGCAGGTACGCCGGCGCTGGCGGCGCCCATGAGTTGCGCCGGGACGGTCTTGTCGCAGCCTCCCACCAGCACCACCGCGTCGAGCGGGCTGGAGCGGATCATCTCCTCGATGTCCATCGACATGAGGTTGCGATACAGCATCGTGGTGGGCTTCGTCAGCATCTCGCTGAGCGAGATCGTGGGGAACTCCAGTGCCAGCCCGCCCGCGGCCTGCACGCCGCGCTTGACCGCCGCCACGAGCGTGTCGAAATGGAGGTTGCAGTTCACCAACTCGGAGTGCGAGTTGGCGATACCGATCACCGGTCGGCCCGAGACGGCGACGTCCGAGAGTCCTTCTGATCGGAGCGCCGTGCGGTGCAGGAAGCCGAAGAGATCCTTCGGCGCGAACCATCGGCTGCTGCGCAGCATCACCGGCGCTTCCCGGCTGGCGGTCATCGGACGCTCACGCTAGAACATTCGGGTCACGGGGGATCGCTGTCCGTCTCTCCGGGATCGGCGGAGGAGGTTCGGAGCGTGTCGGAGGACCCGATCGGCAGGCTTGCCGGCAAGATCAGCATCGTCACCGGTGCCGGGCGCGGCATCGGTCACGCCATCGCCACGCGGTTCAGCGCCGAGGGGGCGATCGTGGTGGCCGCCAATCGCAACGAGCGCGAGGGTGAGGCCGTCGTGGCCGAGATCGCCGCCGCCGGGGGCGAAGCCGTGTTCGTGCGCACCGACATCCGTTGCCTCGAGGACTGCGAGCGGCTGGTGGCGGAGACCGAAGCCCGTTTCGGACGCATCGACGTGCTCTGCAACAACGCGGGGGTGGGGATCCTGCGGTCGGTCGAGGACACGTCGCTCGACGAGTACGACTACATCATGGACACGAACGTGCGGGGGGCCTTCTGGCTGACCAAGCACGCCGTCGGGGGCATGGCTGGGCGGGGGTCGGGCTCGATCATCAATCTGGCCTCGGTGGCCAGCTTCGTGGGCTTCGAGAACGACGCCGCCTACTGCGCCTCGAAGGGCGCGCTCCTGATGCTCACGCGCCAGGTGGCGCTGGAGTACGCGGCGGCTGGGGTGCGCGTGAACGCCATCTGCCCCGGCTTCATCGAGACGCCGGAGATGCACCACTACTGCGAGCAGCAGCCCGACCCGGAGGCGGCCCTCGCCGCCTGCCACGCCGCCCATCCCATGGGCAGGGTCGGCCAACCCCACGAGGTCGCCGCTGCCGCCGTGTTCCTGGCCGCCGACGAGTCCTCCTTCGTGACCGGCGCCTCGCTCGTGGTCGACGGCGGTCTGCTGATCCGCTAGGCACCCTCGATCGCCCGAGTCCGGCGGCCCTGATCTGTCGGCCTGCCTCTCGAACGGGTCGCTCAGCGGCGGGCGGTGCGGTCGACGCGACCTGCTGCAGGAGCAGGTCCAGCAGCCAAGGTCCGCTCCCCTTGAGGGGACTACAGTGAGCGCACCCATCGAGGTCGATCACCGATCTCGGCCGTCTGTTCTCGAGGGGGGAACATGAGACGAAAACTGTCCCTGCTAGTCGCGTTGCTTGCCGTATTCGGTCTAGTGGCGGCCGCCTGTGGAGCCGATGACGACGATTCCGCAGCAGCGCCGCCACCGCCGCCGGCAGCAGAACCGGAGGCGCCGCCTCCGCCGCCCGCAGACGAACCACCGCCGCCTCCACCGGCTGACGAGCCGCCTCCGCCGCCTCCACCCGCGGACGACATGGACGAGGACATGGGCGAGGACACGCCCGCCACGCGGGCCATCGCTGGCATCAAGGCGCTGAACCTGCCGCCGGACACCACGATCACGGTGTTCACCGAGGACCTGTCGATCCTGGGACCGGAGGTCACCAAGGACGCCTTCGAGGCCCAGTCCGGCATCAAGCTGGACATCCAGAAGGCGCCGTTCGGGGAGTACGCGTCCAAGATCCTCGCCGACGCAGCCACCCAGGCCGGCACGTTCGATGTCGTCCTCGTCGAGACGAACCGGCTCGGCGACCTGGACAACGCCGGCTACCTGGTCGACGTGACCGAATGGGTGGAGAAGTACGACCCGGACATCGAGGACTTCATCTTCCCGATCAGCCACACCGCCTCGCAGTACAACGGGCGCTACGTGGGCCTGCCCACCGACGGCGACGTGTTCATCTTCTACTACCGCAAGGACCTGCTGGAGGAGCCCGCCGAGCAGGCGGCCTTCCAGGAGCAGTACGGCCGTGAGCTGACCGTGCCGGTGAGTTACGACGAGTACATGGAGGTGCTGGAGTTCTTCACCCGTCCCGAGGACAACCTGTACGGCGCCGCCGAGTGGCGCATCACCGCCGTCAACTACTGGTGGTTCTGGCAGCGACTCTGGTCAGGTGGAGGCACCTACTTCAACGACGACATGTCGGCCGCCGTCAACAGCCCGGCAGGCGTGCAGGCGCTCGAGGACATGATCGCCATGGAAGCCGTCATGTCGCCCGACGCCCTCAGCTACGGCTACGTGGAGACGGTGGAGGCCATGACCAGCGGCACTGCCTTCTCCAACATCACCTGGCCGGCGGCGGGCAAGAACGCCAACGACCCGGAGACCTCCTCCACCGTCGGCGCCTGGGGCTACGCCACCGTGCCCGGTTATGTCGTGAATGGAGAGGTCAACCAGAGGTCCATGTCGGCGCCCGGCTACACGATCCTCGTGTCGAACTACGCCGACGTCAACAAGGAGGCCGCCTACCTCTACACGCAGTGGTTCACCAGCCCGGAGAACCTCATCCAGGCCAACCAGAACCTGGGTGGCAACACGGACGTGGTGCGCGCCTCCATCTTCGCCGACCCGTCGATGGCAGAACTCTTCCCGGGCGCGGATGAGTACCTGGACGCCCAGAAGGCGAATCTGGCCCAGGCCGTTCCCGACCCGGTGCTGCCCGGCTACGGCGAGTACGCCCAGGCGCTCGAGATCGAGCTCTCCAACGCCCTCACCGGCCAGAAGTCGCCCCAGGAGGCCCTGGACGACGCCGCCGAGGCGTGGGACGAGATCACCGACAGCTACGGGCGCGAGGAGCAACTGCAGGTCTGGCAGAACTTCCTGGCTTCGATCGCCGGCTAGGCCATCGAACCGGGACCCGCTGCTCCAGCGGCGCCGGCTGACGCAGCCGCACCCCCGGGCCCTGCGGGGCTCGGGGGTCGGCGCGCCCGGCGCCGCAGCCGGGCCCTGCGGCGGCCGCGCAGCCGCTGGCTCTTCGTGGCGCCGGCGGTGCTGCTCCTGCTGGGGCTCACCGCCTACCCCTTCGGGTACGCCGTCTACATCAGCCTGCACACCTGGAAGGTCACGCGCCCGGCGCGACCTTTCATCGGCTTCGACAACTTCCGGGAGTTGCTCTTCGACGACGAGCGGTTCATCAACTCCATCGAGCAGACGCTGATCATCGCCTCCTCGGCGCTCGTGCTGGAGTTCCTGTTCGGCCTGGTCATGGCGCTGCTGTTCTGGACGGCCTACCAGCGGGTCCGCTGGGTGGCCACCGGGATCCTGGTCCCCATGATGATCGCCCCGGTGGTGGTGGGCTTCACCGCCCGCATGGCGTTCAACAACAGCTTCGGGTTCCTGAACCAGATCCTGAGCCTGCTGTGGCCGGGCGACGTCAACATCCAATGGCTCAGCGACCCGACGCTGGCGCCCGTCGTGATCATCCTCGCCGACACCTGGCAGTGGGGCCCGTTCATGTTCCTGATCCTGCTGGCCGGGCTGCTCGCCACCGAGGGCGACCAACTCGAGGCGGCGGTGGTGGACGGCGCCAGGGGGTTCCGGCTCTTCTGGCACGTGGTGCTGCCGTCGATCAAGCCGATCCTCCTGATCGCCCTCGTGTTGCGCGGGCTGGACCTGCTGCGGACCTTCGACCTGGTGGCGCTGGCGACGCGTGGCGGACCGGGCATCAATTCCGAGACGATCACGTATTACATCTACAACCTCTCCTTCAAGTTCTTCGACCTCGGTAAGGGCGCGGCGGCCGCGCTGCTGATGCTCGGCGGGCTCAGCATCGTGGTGTTCTTCGCCGTGCGCTCGGTCGTGAGGGCCGCCCGATGAGCCGGGTCCGCACCCGCCGCTCGCCGCTGCGCCGCGCCGGCACCAACACCGGCCTCACCGCCGCGCTGCTGCTGGCGCTGTTGCTGGCGCTGCTTCCGGTCGTGTGGGTGGTGCTCACGTCGTTCAAGCCGGAGGCGGAGTGGGTATCCGACCCGCCGGTCTGGATACCCGGCGACTGGACGACCGCCAGCTATTCGCAGATGTGGACCGCCGACGACGGCGCCGGCGCGCTGTGGAACAGCCTCATCATCGTGGGAATCGCCACGGTGGCGGCCGTGACGATCGGTTCGCTGGCGGCCTACAGCTTCTCGCGTTTCCGCACGGGCGGGCGCCACATCGTGACGTGGATCCTGTCGATCAAGTTCCTGCCACCGGTGGTGTTCGCCGTGCCGCTGCTGATCATGTTCACCGACGTCGGGCTGTACGACTCGTACCGGGGCCTGATCCTGCTGTACACGGCATTCCAGTTGCCGTTCGTGGTGTGGTTGATGAAGGGGTTCTTCGACGAGATCCCCCTGGAGATCGAGGAATCGGCGCGCGTGGACGGCTGCTCGTGGTTCTCGATCTTCACGCGGTTCGCGCTTCCACTGAGCGCGCCCGGACTGGCCGCCACCACGCTGCTGACGTTCATCTTCGGTTGGAGCGAGTATTTCGTGCCGCTGGTGTTCGCCAGCCACGAGCACTTCACGGTTCCCGTGCAACTGTCGGCCTACTTCAGCGAGGCCGTGGGCCTGGAATGGGGGCCACAGGCCGCCCTCAGCGTCGTGGGGGTGCTGCCGGTCGTGCTGCTGGCGCTGGTGATACAGAAGTACCTGATCCGTGGTATGACCTTCGGCGCGGTGAAGGGATAGGCGGAACCGTCCGAGGCAGGACGACTGGGCATCGAAGACGGGAGACGGTCACGAATGGCGATACAGGTCAAGCAGGAGTTCCCCCACTGCGAGCGGTGCGGGATCATGATCCACGACCGTCAGCGGCGCATCGAAGCCGACGGCGGCGGGCGCGATCCGCTGGTCTACTGCTCGGAGATCTGCCGCGACGAGTACGTCGAGATGAACGGCCTGGCCGACAGGGGCAGCTGGGTGACCGGCGCCGGCGCCGGCATCGGCCGGAGGAGGTGACGCAGCGGTGGCTGTTCGGATGGGAATCGACATCGGCGGGACGTTCACCGACCTGGCGCTGTTCGACGAGGAGTCGGGTCACGTACGGGTCACCAAGGCGGCGAGCACCCCGGGAGAACCCCACCGGGCCGTCAACGACGTCATCGGCCGAGCCGCGATCGACAACGGTACGATCCGCGACCTGGTGCACGGCACCACCGTGGCGACCAACGCGCTGCTGGAGCGCAAGCACCAGCTGCCGGGCTTGATCACCACGCGGGGTTTCAGCGACATGGTGTTCATCCAGCGCATGAACCGCAAGCACCACTACGACCTGCAGTGGGACAAACCCATCCCGTTCGCGGAGCGGCGGCACTGCCTCGAGGTGGACGAGCGCTGCAACTACAAGGGGGAGATCATCGAGCCCCTGGACGAGGAGGGCGCGCGGGAGGCGGCCCGGCGGTTGCGCGGCGAGGGGCTCTCGGACATCGCCGTCTGCTTCCTGTTCTCCTACGTGAACCCCGCCAACGAGTTGCGCATGCGGGAGATCATCGCCGAGGAGTACCCGGGTGCGCGGGTCTCGCTGAGCCACGAGGTGTATCCCCGCTGGCGGGAGTACGACCGGATGAGCACGACGCTCGCCGACGCCTTCCTGAAGACCCTCGTCGGCGAGTACATCGAGGACGTGGCCTCCGGCCTGGCGCCAATCGGCGTGGACGCCAACTTCCTGATGATGAAGTCCAACGGCGGTCTCGTGGATCACAGGGCGGCGTCGGCCAAGCCGGTGGACCTGCTGGTGTCGGGGCCGGTCGGCGGCGTGCTGAGCGCCCTGTACTTCGACAGCCTCGTGGGGCGGGAGAACCTCATCTCCATGGACATGGGCGGCACCAGCTTCGACGTGAGCCTCATCGAAGGAGGCGAGGCCAACCGCACCGCCGAGTTCGAGATCGAATGGGGGCTGCCGGTGTACGCGCCGATGGTGGACGTGCGCACCATCGGGGCGGGCGGCGGCTCGGTGGCCTGGATCGACAAGGGCGGCCTGCTGCGGGTGGGGCCGCGCTCGGCGGGCGCCAACCCCGGACCGGCCTGCTACCGGCGCGGCGGCACCGAGGCCACCGTCACCGACGCCAACGTGGCGCTGGGACGCATCAACCCCGACAGCTTCTTCGGAGGCGAGATGCAGTTGGACGCGGCGGCGGCGCGCGCCGCCCTCGGAAGGCTGGGCGACGAACTGGACATGACGCCCGAGGAGGTGGCCACGGCGGTGGTGGATCTCGTGGACTTCAACATGGTCAACGCCATCCGGCTGGTGTCCATCGACCGGGGCCTGGACCCGCGGGACTTCACGCTCGTCTCCTTCGGGGGCGCCTGCTCGCTGCACGCCAACGCCCTGGCCCGGATCATCGGGGCGCGCGACGTGCTGGTGCCGGTCTACCAGGGGGTGTTCTCGGCCTTCGGTCTGATGACGGCCGACATGCGGGTGGACGAGTCGGTGACCACCAGCTTCCGTTCGGACCTCGTCGACTTCGAGCGCGCCACCGGGTTGGTGCAGCGCCTGCGCGACACGGCGCTGCAGCGGATCGCCACCGAGGGTTACACCGGCACGCCGGTGCTGGAGCCGACGGTGGAGATGCGCTACAGCGGCCAGAACTACGGCACCTCGGTCCTGCTGTCCCTGACCGACTGGGCCTTCGGTCCGGAGAACCTTGCCGAGACGATCGACCGGTTCGAGTCCGAGCACCGCCGGCTGTACGGCTACGACATCCCCGGCGAGATCGTGGAGTTGGTGCTGTTCACCATGACAGCGGTCGGGGTGAACGAGAACCCCGGCCTGGCCCCGCTCTCGCCCGACGGGTCCGCCGCGCCGATCGACGAGCGGCCGGTCTACTTCAGCGAGGCCGGCTGGGTGCCGACGAAGATCTACCGCCGCGAGCAGTTGCCGCCGGACGCCGAGTTGGTCGGGCCCGCCGTCATCGAGGAGGCCATGTCCACCACCCTCGTGCATCCCGGCGAGCGGGTGGACGTCGACGACTACGGCAACCTGTTGATCCATGTGGCGCCGACCTGAGCCCGCGCGACCGAGACATCCCGAACAATCACAACGAGACGACACGACCTAGGAGCCAACCGTGACACAGACACTTCCCGCTCCCGAGGGCACCGCCGGAGAGGCGCCCGCGCCCGCCATCGACGAGGTGGATCAGATCACCCTGCAGGTGGCCAACAACTTCCTCGTCACGACCGCGCGCGAGATGGGCATCGCCATGCGCAACACGGCCTACTCGCCGCTGTTCAACGAGGGCCTGGACTTCTCCTGCGCCATCTTCGACGCCGGCGGCGAGATGATCGCGCAGGCCGAGTTCTGCCCCGCACAGCTCGGCGCCATCCTCTTCGTCGTCGAGTGGACGATCAACGAGGTCGGCACCGAGAACTTCAACCCCGAGGACGTGGTGTTCCACAACGACCCGTTCCGGGGCGGCTGCCACCTGCCGGAGTACTGCGTGATCAAGCCGGTGTTCTACGACGACGAGTTGGTGGGCTTCGTGTCCTGCATCGGGCACATGACCGAGGTGGGTGGCAAGGTGCCCGGCGGCTTCGCCGGCGACGCCACCGAGGTGTTCCAGGAGGGGCTGCGCATCCCGCCGCTGAAGATCGTGGACCGCGGCGAGGACGTGGAGGCCATCTGGAACATCATCATGGCCAACGTCCGCACGCCGCGGATGTCCTACGGCGACCTGAAGTCGATGATCGGGTCGCTGTACGTGGGGGAGCGGCGGGTGCTGGAACTCGTCGACAAGCACGGTCCGGAGCGGTTCGCGGTCCTCGGCAGGGCCATCAAGGACTACTCCGAGCGCCGCATGCGCGCCGAGATCTCCGAGATGCCCGACGGCGTCTACGACTTCTCCGACATCGTCATCGACAACGACGGCGTGACCGAGGAGTCCTCGCTGCTGCAGGTGCGGGTCACCATCGCCGGAGACAGCATGACCGTGGACTACACCGGCAGCGGCGAGCAGCGGCTGGGACCGGTGAACTGCACCTACGGCGTCACGGCGTCGGCCACCTACAACGCCTTGCTGCACCTCACCGACCACTCCATCCCGTCCAACCACGGGTGCTTCCGGCCCGTGCGCATCATCGCCCCGTACGGGACCATCGTGAACGTGGCGTATCCGGGCGCCAGCGTGGGTGGCAACTCCGAGATTCACCCGCACCTGGTGATGGCCATCTACGGAGCGCTGGCCGACGCCCTGCCCGAGCGGGTGTCGGCGCACGACGGCGGCACCTCGGCACTGGTCGGCATCGGCGGCCACCACCCCGACACGGGTGAGATCTTCGCCAACCTCACCAACGAGGGCTGTGGCTGGGGTGGCCGCGCCACCAAGGACGGCAACAGTGCTTGCTGCATCCCCAACGGCAACTGCGCCCTGCAGCCCGTGGAGATCCTGGAGACCCGCTACCCGATCCTGCACGAGGCGCTCGCCATCCACGAGGGCTCAGCGGGCGCCGGCCGCAACCGCGGCGGGTTCGGCTACTACCGCCAGTTCAGGGTGCTCGGCGACTACCTGCGGGTCTCGTGCTTCATCGAGAAGGAGAAGACCCGCCCGTGGGGGCTATTCGACGGTGATTCCGGCAAGACCGCCGCCATGTTGGTGCAGCGCAGCAGCGACGAGGACTGGACCACGTTCACCGAGGCGTTCGGAGTGGCCTGCAACGGGAAGTTCTCCGACGTGCGCCTGCAGGCGGGCGACCGGATCCGCACCGTGACCTCCGGAGGCGGCGGCTATGGAGACCCGCTGGACCGGGACACGGACCGCGTGGCCGAAGACGTCCGCCAGGGGTTCATCAGCCCTGCCATGGCTGCGGAGGAGTACGGCGTGGTCTGCGCCGCCGACGGGAGCGTGGACGAGTCGGCGACCGCCGCACTCCGGACGGAGTTGCGGACGGGCTCGTGAGCGGCGACCGGGTCGCCCTGGTGACCGGGGCGAGCAGGGGCATCGGCCGGGCCATCGCCGAGGCATTGGCGAACGCCGGGTACGCCGTCGGCATTTGCGCTCGTTTGGAGGGAATCGGCGAAGTGGCCGCCGAGCTGCGCGAGGCCGGGGCGACCGCGGAGTCTTGGCGGGTCGATGTCACCGACTCCCTGGGGCTGAGGCGCTTCGTCGACGGAGCGGCCGAGCGGTTCGGCCGCATCGACGTGCTCGTGAACAACGCCGGCATGAATCGTGCCGGCTACATCCGCGAGGTGTTTGCGAACGAGGTCGACGCCATGTTCGCCGTCAATGCGCGCGCCCCGCTGGTGGCCATGCAGGCGGTCGTTCCACACATGGCCGCGGCCGGCGGCGGGCGCATCGTCAACATCGCCTCGTGGGTGGCGCGCTCACCCCGGCCCGGGTTCGTGGCGTACTCGGCCTCCAAGGCCGCTCTGGTGGCGCTGACCCAAGGTGCGGCTCTGGAGTTCGCCGACAGCGCCATCACGGTCAATGCGGTCTGTCCGGGCAACGTTCTCACCGACATCTGGGAGACGTGCATCGCCGGCACGTCGCTCGAGGACGGCACCGATGTCGAGACGCTGTACGCCGAGTCCGTCGCCGCCCAGCCCATCAAGCGAGGCGTGACCGCCGGGGAGGTCGCCGAGGCCGTGCTGTTCCTGTGCAGCGACGCGGCGGCGAGCATCACCGGCGAGGCCCTGACCGTGGCAAGCGGGCTCTGAGCCGGCTGGGCGGGGATTCCGGAAGGCTGCCGAGTGAAGCCGCGAACTGTTTCCGTCATCCCGGCGGAGGCCCCCGTCATCCCGGCGAAGGCCGGGATCCATTGGCCGGCGGTCCGTGCCGCATTGCTGACGGCTGTTCCGGCGCGGATCCGATCGAGGGGGAGGAGCACTCGTGTCGAATGATCGACCCACAACGCTGATCGGGGTGACGTCCGGCTTCGGTCGACTCACCTTCGACCCGGACACGGGAAGCGTCGAGGTGGAAGGGCTCGGCGCGCTGGACGTCGGGGTGTCGGTGAACGGGTCCCGGCTGCGCCACGTGCGCACCGAGACGCCGATCCAGAGCCCGCTGATGGGTCGCATCGTCCAGCACCTCGCCGGGGACGGTGTGACGGCGCGCCTGTGCTGGGACGCCCACACCACCGGGAATCTCCACCTGTACGTCAGCGTCTGCGCCGATCGCTCGCTCCGACTCGACAGCGTCGAGATGCCCCGGGTGGCGCTGGGCTCCGGTGCCACCGGCGCGGCGGTCGACCGCGCTGACGCTTCGGGGGTGTTGCTGGGGGATTCCACCGTCGTCGGCGTGGCGGTCAAGAAGTACCCGTGGCTCGCGTCCTGGAACGATGTGGGCGCCCATGGCCATCGCACGCTCGCCGACAGCGTGCTTGCGGCCGGCCCCGATGGTGACGCACTGGCTGTGACGACGGCGTTCCCGGTCGAGATGTCGGCCGGCCAGACCCTGGAGGCAGGCATCTTCCTGCGTCTCGGGCCCGCCGACAGCGAGGAGTTCCGTTCCGCGCTGCGTCACGAGGTGCGCTACGACCACCGTGACGAGGTCCGGTACATTCCCGAAGGCGAGTTCGCCGAGCAGCGGGTCTGGGAGATCGAGGACCGCTGGCTGGGGCCGCCGATCACCGAGGGCGCCCTGCATCGTCCCTACGACCAGCTCATCACCCGGCCGCTCGGTTTGAACGTGCTGGCTCGCCGCCGCTTCACTTGGAGCAACGAGGACTTCTCTCTCTGGCGCCTCACCGGCAAGGAGCACTACCGCGACTCGGGAATCAAGAAGGCGTTCGCTCTGATCGACACGCAGAACCGCCACGGGGGCTGGTACGAGGGGGTCGAATTCATGAACCTCCCACCGAAGCATCACCACATGTACGACACCTACATCTCGGGCATGTTCCTGCTCGACGCCTACGACGCCACCGGCTACGACGGTTTCCTGCAGGCGGCCGAGCGGGCCGTGCACTTCTGGGTGTCGAACCCGCCGCCTGCCAACGGCCACGTGGAGGTTGCCGACGGGGCCTGGTGGTACCGCTGGGGCGGCTACATCAACGAGTTCGGCTACACCGACGAGCGCTGCGTCCTGAACACCCACTCCGGCGCCACCGCCTTCCTGGCCATGTACGCAGAGCGGACCGGCGACCCGGACGCCCGCCGCGGTGCCGAGGCCGGCCTGAAGGCGATGCGCTGGGGCTTGGAGCGGGGCATCCAGCGCGGTGACGGTCAGTTCCTCTACTGCCTCAGCCAGATCGACCCCACACTGGAGCGCCCCGGCGACCCGCCGTACATCAGGCTCGACTTGGTGCCGCAGATCGAGGACGTCTACACGGTGGCGTCCAGCTACAGGCTGATGATGGCGCTGCGCAGCATCCCCGATCCGGTCGTCACCGCCGCCATCGGGCGGGCCCTGGACTACTGGTGGGTGGGCCACCGTGCCGGAACGGTCTATACGTACCGCGCCTACTCGGCCATCGCCTTCGGCGTGGCTGCGGGGGAGATCGACATGCGTTACGCCATGGCGCTGCCGGAGATCCTGCGCGACCGCGAGCAGTTCACGTCCATGCAGCGCGGCCTGTCCTCGTTCATCGCCCCGCACGGGTTGCCGATGCCCTACGTCCGGGCGCGCGGGCGGCCCGGCCGGTTCGTCGAGCCGGTCTTCGTGCGCCGCCGCCGCGGCGAGTGCCTGTTCGCGCTGGTCAACACCGAGCAGCCGATGCGCAACATCCCCATCGAGGTCGGCCTGCCTGCGGGCATCTCGCTGCGGGGCGCCTCGCTCATCGATCCCGCGGCTGCCCCCATCACCGAGGTTCCGACATCCTGGGTGCCCGGCGGCGAGCGGACCGCCATCGTGGGCGTGGAGGAGCTGCAGGAGTTCGCCGTGGTGGTCGTGCGCCTGGAACTCGACGAGCCCGGTGCCTGAGAATCCGGTGTCCGAGCAGGTGCCGTCCGGCGGCACGGTGGTCGTGGCGGGAGCTTCCTTTCCGAACCTCGACAACGAGCGCTCGTTCCTGGAGCCGCTGGGCTGCACTGTCGTCGACAAGCGCTTCGCCGCCGACCCCGAGGTGCTGGAGGTCTGCCGGGAAGCGGTGGCGGTGATGACCGACTACTTCGTCTGCGACGCGGCGCGCATCGCCACCTTCGAGCGCTGCAAGGTGATCTGCCAGTACGGCGCCGGCCTGAACCAGGTGGACGTGGCGGCCGCCACGGCCGCGGGCATCTACGTCACCCACACCCCCGACTACTGCAGCGAGGAGCTCGGCGACCACACGATGGCGCTGATCCTGGCCTCGATGCGGCGCATCGTGCGCTTCGACCGGAACATCCGGGCCGGACGCTGGGACTACAACGACGGTATGCCGATGCGCCGCCTGGCGAACTGCACTCTCGGGCTCGTGGGCTTCGGCAGGGCGGCGCGGGCGGTGGCGGTGCGTGCCCAGGGGTTCGGCATGACGGTCATCGCGCACGATCCGCTCGTCGATGACGCCGCCTTCGCCGCCGCAGGCGTGGCGCGCGCCGGCGAACTCGCCGACCTGCTGGCCGCCTCGGAGGTGGTCAGTGTCCACGTCCCGCTCGTGCAGTCCACGCGGCACCTCATCGGCGCCGAGCAGTTGGCCCTGCTGCGCGATGGGACGTTCCTCGTGAACACATCCCGTGGCGGGGTCATCGATCAGCGGGCCCTGCACGCCGAGCTGGCCACGGGGCGACTGGGCGGGGTCGGCCTCGACGTGCTCGAGCAGGAGCCGCCGGCCACCGACGAACCCCTGCTGTCGTGCGAGGACGCCGTGCTCACCCCGCACACCGCGTTCCTGTCGGTCGAATCGCTGGAACTCGTGCAGACCCGCGCCGGCTCCGAGGTGGCGCGCGTGCTCACCGGCGAGGCGCCGGTCTACGGCGTGAACGTCGCGGGCATCCGCGACGGCAGGACCGGCGACGGAGCAGCAGGCCCCGACGACGTGGCTCTATTCTGGCGAGAGAACTGATCTGGAGAACGCAATGGGCGCAATCACCCTTGACCACTGCACGAAGGTGTACCCGAACGGGGTGCGCGCCGTGGACGACCTGTCGTTGCAGATCAACGACGGCGAGTTCATGGTTCTCGTGGGCCCGTCGGGCTGCGGCAAGTCCACGATGTTGCGCATGATCGCCGGGCTGGAGGAGGTCACCGAGGGGACCATCACCATTGGGGATCGGGACGTGACCGATCTGGCGCCGCCCGAGCGCGACATCGCCATGGTGTTCCAGAACTACGCCCTCTACCCGCACATGTCGGTGCGGGAGAACCTCGGCTTCGGGTTGCGGATGCGCAAGGTCTCCAAGGCTCAGCGCGCCGAGCAGGTGAACGCCGTGGCGCGGACGCTGGGCCTCGGCGAGTTGCTGGATCGCAAGCCGGCGGCACTCTCCGGCGGGCAGCGCCAGCGAGTGGCGATGGGGCGGGCAATGGTCCGTGAGCCCGCGGCCTTCCTGATGGACGAGCCGCTGTCGAATCTCGACGCCAAGTTGCGGGTGGCGATGCGCTCGGAGTTGGTGCGCCTGCACGGCCGGTTGCAGACCACGTCGCTGTTCGTGACCCACGACCAGACCGAGGCGATGACGTTGGGCCAGCGGGTGGCGGTGCTGCGGGACGGGGTGTTGCAGCAGTGCGACACGCCCCAGCAGCTCTTCAGCGACCCCGTGAACCTGTTCGTGGGCGCCTTCATCGGCTCGCCGAGCATGAACTTCGTGGAGGCCGCCGTCGCCGGTGACAGTGTCGTCTTCCCCGGCCTGCAGATGCCTCTGCCAGCCGATTCACCGCTGCGGAGCCAGGAGCGGTCTGTGATCCTGGGCATCCGACCCACCGACTTCGCCCACAGCGACGACGCGGCGGCAGACCTGCCGCGGATGCGGGTGGTGCCCTCGGTGGTGGAGGAGTTGGGCGCCGAGACCTATGTGGTGTTCACCATCGAGGCTCCCCGCGTCGACACCGAGGCGACGCGCGCCGCCGCGGAGGCCGAACGCACCGACGAGATGACGCTGCTGGCCGACGAGGAGGGGGCGGTCTTCACCGCCCGCATCGACCCGCGCCGCGCTCCCCGCGTCGGCGAACCCTTGGAACTGGCCGTCGACAGCGAGCGGGTCCACTTCTTCGACCCGGACACCGGCGACGCCATTCGCGCCACCTAGCGCCGGCTTCCGTGGTGACGCCCCGGCCAACCGGGGACCGGTCAGAAGTCGGGTTCTCGTAGTTCGGCGTAGCCGGCCTCGGCTTCGAGGGAGCGGCGCCGCCACAGGCCGCCCAGCCAGACGGCGAAGATGGTGAGGACGAACGGGATCATCAGCACGAACTCACGCGGCACGCGCTCGGTGATGTTGATCTGTGACTGGATGCCGATGGCGTCCGCGAACCCGAAGAACAGCCCGGCGAATGCCGCGCCGATGGGGTGCCAGGCGCCGAAGATGACCGCCACGAAGGCGATGAAGCCCCGCCCGTTGGTCATGTTCTCGGTGAAGTTGCGGAGCGCGCCGACCGAGAGTTCTGCACCGCCGAGGGCGCACAGCGCGCCGCCGATGAGCAGTGCCTGCAGCCGCACCATCGATGGGTTCACGCCGGCCGAGCGGGCCGCGAAGGGATACTCGCCCACCGCGGCGAGGCGGAGCCCGAAACGGCTCCGGCGCAGCACCACCCAGGCGGCGAGCACGATCACCGGCGTGATCCAGACGAAGATGGAGTGCTCGGAGATGATGACGCCGGCCCCCGAAGTGCTCCCCGTGACGGGTCGCGGCAGCACGACGTCGGTGAACAGCGAGCCGCGCACGTCGAAGATGGCCCCCAAGGCGTAGGCCGTGCCCCCTAAGCCGATGGATGTGAGCCCCAATCCGGCGATGATGACGTTGGCGCCCAGCGGACCGATCACCCACCAGTACAGCGCCGAGAGCAGCAGGCAAACGCCGATGGCGGCCAGCACCCCGAGTTCCACCGAGCCGGTCGTGTCACCCACGGCCACGGTGGCGAAGGCGCCCGCGATCATCAGTCCCTCCAGCCCCAGGTGGAAGATGCCGGCGCGGAAGGCGAACACGCCGGCCATGGCGACCAGCACCAGCGGGGCCGCCGAGCGCAGCGTGGTGGCCAGGATCTGTTCCATCAGCCCGCCTGGGCCTCGGCCTGTGCGGCCCGTCGCCGCCGCACGGCCCGGAACTTGATGGTGACCAGGAACGCCACCATGCCGTGCAGCAGCACCAGGGCGGGCGGCGGCAGGTCGGTCACGATCGGCAGGAACAGGATGGCCGCCTGCAGGCCGCCGAAGAAGATGGCGGCCACCACCGTGCCCCACACGTTCAACAGGCCGACGAGTGCCACCACGACGGCGGTGAAGCCGACCTCGGGCGAGAACCCGGTGACCAGCCGCGCCGCGGGGCCGTACAGCTCCACGGCGCCGGCCAGCCCGGCCAGCGCTCCCGACAGGGCGAAGGCACCCAGGCCCACGCGGCGTACGTTGATACCCTGCCAGCGGGCCATCGTGGCGTTGCGCCCCACCAGGGTCATGGTGAGCCCGAAGCGCGTGCGTTCCAGCACGAGCCACACGAGCACCGTGACGCCCGCCACCAACAGCAGCACGGTGAGCGACACGCCCGAGCCGCCGGTGAGGCGGAAAGCCTCGGGGATGCGCTCGCTGGCAGCGGTCTGGCCGGTGCCCTGCGGGTTGCGCATCGGCCCGGCGGTGAGGTACTGCAGCACCAGAGCGCCGATGAAGCTCATCATCAGGGTCGTGAGAACCTCGTCGGTGCCGAAGCGCACCCGCAGCCAACCCGGGAACAGCGACCACAGCACCCCGGCGAGCATCGCCGCCAGCGTCCCGCAGAGGATCACCAGCCCGGCCGGGCCCTCGCGCCAGCCCAGCGAGATGGCCAGCGCCGAGCAGGCGCCCATGTAGAACTGCCCTTGGCCGCCGATGTTGAAGAATCCGGCCCGGAAGCCGATCACCACGCCGAGCGCGATCAGCAGCAGCGGGATCGCCCAGCGGATCGACGAGGTGGACGCTCCGGTGGCGGTGATGGCGCCCTGGATGATCCCCGAGAGGACGTCGCCCACGCTGTAGCCGCTGACCCGCAGGATCAGCGCGGTGATCAGGAACGACACGACGACGAGGACCACTGTCGAGGCGGCGCGCCGCAGCCCGCTGGTCATCGCACGGCCCCTGTCATGACCTCACCGGCGACGTCGGCGCCGCGCCGGCGGCCCTCAGTTGGCCGCCGGTCATCGCACAGCCCCGGTCATGGCATCACCAACCGCTCGCCGGTCGTACGGCCCGTCGAATCGGGCGACGATCTGTCCGCCGTACATCACCAGCAGCCGGTCGGACAGCTCGAACAGCTCGTCGAGGTCCGAGGAGATCAGCAGCACGCCGGCGCCGGCGTCGCGCAGGCCCCGCAGCGAGCGACGCACGAACTCGGTGGCGGCGAAGTCCAGGCCGCGGGTCGGCTGCGCGGCCACCAGCGCCTCCAGCCCCGAGTCCAGTTCGCGGGAGAGGATCAACCGCTGAATGTTCCCTCCGGAGAGGCTCTCGGCGGGTTGGGTGACGTTGTCGTAGCGCACCCGCCAGCGGTCCATCGCCTGGGTCGCCTGCCACTTGTACTGGCGTAGCGAGATCAGCGGGCTGCGCCGCTGCCACCAGTCGTTGAGAAGTCGCGCCATCTGCCGCGGACCGCGGTCCGACGACCCGGGCGAATGGACTGAATGCACCCATCCGCGGCGAGGCGGATAAAGGGTTTCCAGCCCTTCTCGACCGATTAGACGCAGCGCCGACTGGTTCAGCCACAGCGGCGCGCTCTGGCTGACGCCCTCCGTGTTGCGGTCGAAGGGCACCAGGCGCAATCCCCGCATCCGCCGCCGCGCAGGTGCCGCGGCGGTCATCTCGTCGCCGTCGATGTGGATGGATCCCTCGCTGAGCGGGCTCAGGCCGGCGATCACCGACACGAGGCTGCGCTGCCCGTTGCCCTCCACGCCGGCGACCCCGACGATCTCGCCCGCCTCAACCCGGAGGTCTACGCCGCTCAGACCCGGTTCGAAGGCCGACTCACCGCTCGATACGCCCGCCAATTCGAGGAGCGTCTCCTGGTCGTGGGCTATAGCCCGCACGCCGACTTCGTCGTCGGCGTGATCCGCCGGGCCGACGATCGCGTCGCTGAGGCGACCTTGAGACACTTCGGACATCTCGGCGGGGCCCAGTACCAGTTCGCCGTCGCGCAGCACGCTGACGGTGTCGGCCACCGCCGCAACCTCGCGGAGCTTGTGCAGGACGACGAGGACCGTGACGCCGCTGTCGCGCAGGTGCCGCAGCCGCTCGAAGAGCGCGTCGGTGGCCACCGGCGTCAACAGGGCCGTGGGCTCGTCCAGCAGCAGCACGGACGCCTCCGTGGCCAGGGCGCGGACGATCTCGAGGGACTGGCGGGCCTCGACGGGCAGGTCGCGGATGCGCGTCGACAGCGCGGCGGTCCCGCCGATCTCGGCCACGTCGTCGCGCCAACGTTGCTGGAGGTCGCCGCGGCGGTAGACGGCGCGGCCCCCCGGCCGGGCCGCGGTCAGCTCAAGAGCCTCCGCCACGGTGAAGGAGGGCGGCAGCGAGAAGTGCTGGTGCACCATCGCCAGGCCGGCGGCCTTGGCGGCGCTCACGTCGCCCGGCGGGATCTCCTTCCCGGCGATGTGGACGTCGCCGGTGTCGGGCACCTGCAGGCCGCCAAGCACTTTGGCGAGGGTGGTCTTGCCGGCACCGTTCTGGCCGACGAGGGCGTGGATGCGCCCGGGCGCCAACTCCAGGCTGACGCCGTGCAGCGCCCGGACGGCGCCGAAGGAGACGCCGAGCGACCGGCAGCGAACCGCCGGGGCCCCGGCGGGAGCCGGTCCGCTCGGCGCCGTCATCGGTTGGAGATTAGTCCTCTCAGAGTTCGGGGTTGAAGGGGACCTCCAGCGACCCGTCCTTGATGGCCGAGCGTGCCGCATCGACCTCGCCGAGCGTGGCGTTGATGATGTCCACCATCTCGGCTGGCCCGCTCTCGAGGAAGTTGGGGCTGACGACGAGGTCCACTCCGCCCTCGGCCACACCGGCCCCGACGTAGCCGGGGGTGTAGTCGTCGCTGATTGCGTGCTCCACCTGGGCGTGGAGAATTTCGGCCCAGTACAGCAGAACGCTGGCGATCACGTTCGGGCTGTCGAAGTAGTTCACCGAGCCGCCGATCACGTAGCCGCCCTTCTCCTCGGCGGCCTGGATGACGCCGAGGTCGGTGGCCGCGGCGTCGGTCATGATGATGTCCACGCCGCCGTCGTACAGCGCCGCACCCAGCTCGCGTCCCTTGGCGGGATCCTCGAAAGAGTCGGCGAAGGCGGCCTCACCGGTGATGGCGGAGTTCTTGGTCTGCGCCGCCGCCACGAAGGCGTTGTAGTCGGCGTTCAGCGGCGGGATGGACACACCGCCCACGAAGCCGACCTTGCCCGTGGTGTTGAGCGCCCCGGCCAGGATGCCGGCCAGATAGGTGCCCTTGTAGTAGTCGAACCCAATGGAGACCAGGTTGTCGATGCCGCCCTCGAACCCGAAGATGTGGATCCAGCGGGTGTCGGGGAAGTCGGGCGCCACGAGCGTGACGACCTCCTGCATGGGCGGGAACGTCACGGCGATGATGTCGGTGCCCTGGTTGGCGAGGTTGCGCAGGATCGTCTCGAAGGTCGACGGGTCCGTCGCCTCGATGAAGGTGGTTTCGGCGCCGAAGTCGGCCTCCACCAGTCCCAGTCCTCGAACGAGGTCGTCGATGGGTCCCAGGTCGCCGGCGCGCTGGTTGGCCACGAGGGCGACCGTGAGCGGCTCCTCCGGTGCCGGTGCCGGTGCCGGTGCGGGCTCGGGCGGGGGCGGCGGCTCGGGCACCGGTGCGGGCTCGGGCGCCGGTGCAGGCTCAGGTGGGGGCGGCGGCTCGGGTGCGGGCTCCGGCGAGGGTGCCGGTGCCGGAGCGGGTTCGGGAGCGGGCGCCGGTGCTGCGGTCGTCCCGCCGTCGTCCCCGCCGCAGGCTGCCGCAACCAGTGCGACGGCCACCAAGAGGGCCAAGAAAGTGCGTCGATGTCTCATCGGATCCTCCCTGTTCGACACGGTGTGTTCACGATAGTACAGATTTTCAATTCATAGAAGTGAAGCGGACTCGCCACAGACAGGGCAACTCACCGGGATCTGACGCTCATTTCAGCGTCCCCGCCAATGGGGGGCTCGCTTCTCGATGAAGGCCTGCACACCCTCGTCCCCGTCCTCGGAGTTCAGCACCTCGATGAGCGCCGGGAGGTTGGCCATGCGGGCGTCGGCGGCGGTCATGTGGGCGGTGCGGCGGATGATCTGCTTGATTGCCCGCAGCGAGAGCGGGGCGCAGGCCAGCAGGTTCTCCAGCCAGCGGTCGACCGCGGCGTCCAGGTCGGCAGCGGGGACCACCTCGTTGAGGAGGCCCAGCGCCAGCGCCTCGGTCGCGGTGAAACGGCGGCCGGTCAGCAGCACCTCCATGGCCCACTTGGCCGGCAACTGGCGCGCCAGCGAGACGATCCCGCCGTCGAGGGGCAGGCGCCCCAGCCGCGGCTCGACGAAGCCCATCTCGGCGTTCTCCGAGGCCACCGCCAGGTCGCAACCCACCACCAGTTCCAGGCCGCCGCCGAGGGCGTAGCCGTTGACCCTGGCCAACACCGGCACGTCGAGGGATTCCCGCAACGTCAGGTGCCCGAAGCCGTCGGGGCGGGCCTGTAGCCAGTGGTCCATGCCGGTGCGGCCCTCGGCCTGCATGTCGTCGCCGGCGCAGAACGCCCGGTCGCCGGCGCCGGTGAGCACCACGACCCGCACCGAGCGATCGGCCTCGATCGCCTCCCAGGCACGCCGCAGGTCCTCCTGGTGGGCCTCGTCGATGGCGTTCAGCCGCTCGGGGCGGTTGATGGTGACCCGGGCGACGTGGTCGCTGACACTCAGATCGATGCTCACCGCGTCGCTCCTCGGACCCTCGGGTCGATGTTCATGCCAGCACCCCCGCGGCGGTCAGGGCCTCGATCCGCTCGGGCGCGATGCCGTAGTCGGCCAGCGCCTCGGCGGCGCCCTCTCCGAGGCCGGGCGGCGGGCGGTGCGGCGTCGGCGGCGTGTCGGGCAGGTGCACCGGTGACGCCACCGATCGCAGCGGCGCCCGTCCGTTGCGGGGCATCTCGGTGATCATGGGCGCCGTGTGCGGATCCGACAGCGCCTCGGGGAGGGTCCGCACGGGGGCGCAGAGCACGTCGGCGGCCTCCAGTCGCTCGATCACCTCGGCGGTGCTGAAGCGCCCGATGGCATCGGTCAGCAGCGCCTGCAGGCGGCCCTTGTTGGCGGCCTGCGCCTCCATACCGGCGAAGTCCGGGTGCTCGGAGAGGTCCTCCAGACCCAGGGCCGCGCAGATGTCGCGCAGCGGATTCGGCTTGAAGGCGCCGACCAGCACGATCTCGCCGTCGCTGGTGGCGAACGTCCCCACCATCGGCATGCGCGCCCAGTTCAGGGTGGGGCGATCCATCAGCGCCATGGTGGCCTCGAGGATCTGCATCGCTAGCAGCGAGTCGTACAGCGACACCTCCACCCGCTGGCCACGGCCGGTCCGCTGACGCTGCAGCAGGGCCATGAGGATGCCCTGCACCATGTTCATCCCGGCGGTGTAGTCGGCGAGGCAGATGGGATAGATGGCAGTGGGGTGATCTTCGTGGGCTTTGTGCGACATCGCTCCCGTCAGCGCCTGCGCCAGGATGTCCTGGCCGCCCTTGCGCACGTAGGCCCCCTTGCTGCCGAAGCCGGTGCCCTGCGCCCAGACGATGCGCGGGTTCAGGCCGGCCAGCCGCTCGTAGCCCAGCCCCAGGCGCTCCATGACCCCGGGTCGGTAGTTGTTGACCACCACGTCGGCGGTTCGCACGAGGTCGTCGATCAGCGCCAGGCCATCGGGCGCACGCACGTCGATGACGAGGCTGCGCTTGTTGCGGTTCACGGCCCCGAAGGCCGGGTGCTGGGTGCCGTCGGGGTCGACGAGGGCGTGGCGGAAGATGTCGCCGGTGCCGGGGCGCTCGATCTTCAGCACGTCAGCGCCGTGGTCGGCCAGGAGTTGAGTCGCGACCGGGCCCATCATGATCTGGGAGAAGTCCAGGATCCTGATCCCGGAGAGGGGCTGATCGACCGGTTCGGCGGGCAGTGGATTCCGGCCC
>JAPPKQ010000407.1 GCA_028819945.1 bacterium
ATCAGCCAGACCCAGGTCGGGCGCATCGTCGAGGTGGGCGATGGCATTGCCCGCATCAGCGGATTGCCCGGCGCGGCGGTCAACGAGATGCTCGAATTCGAGGACGGGACCGTCGGGCTTGCACTGAACCTCGACGAGGACACCG
Source organism: bacterium (assembly GCA_028819945.1). Lineage (GTDB taxonomy): Bacteria > Actinomycetota > Acidimicrobiia > Acidimicrobiales > CATQHL01 > VXNF01. The sequence continues at coordinate 146 of JAPPKQ010000407.1, forward strand.
TGGGCGCGGTGGTGCTCGGCGAGGTCGACGACATCGAGGAGGGCCAGGCCGTCCGGGCCACCGGCGACATCCTGTCCATCCCCGTCGGCGACGCCCTGCTGGGCAGGGTGGTGAACGCCCTCGGCGAGCCCATCGACGGCAAGGGCCCCCTGGGGGCAACCGAGACCCGCCGCATGGAGGTGCAGGCCCCCGGCATCACCGGGCGCAAGCCGGTGCACGAGCCGATGCAGACCGGGATCAAGGCGATCGACTCGCTGATTCCCATCGGCCGCGGCCAGCGCGAGCTCATCATCGGCGACCGCAAGACGGGCAAGACCACCATCGCCACCGACACCATCCTGAACCAGCGCGGCCAGGACGTGCGCTGCATCTACGTGGCCATCGGCCAGAAGGCCTCCACCGTGGCCCAGACCGTGGCCACCTTCGCCGAGCACGGGGCTCTCGAGTACACGGTGGTCGTGGTGGCGCCCGCCTCGGATCCGGCGCCGTTCAAGTACCTGGCGCCCTACGCCGGCTGCGCCCTGGGTCAGCACTGGATGGACAACGGTGGCCACGCCCTCGTGGTCTACGACGACCTCTCCAAGCAGGCCGAGGCCTACCGCCAGATGTCGCTGCTGCTGCGGCGCCCGCCGGGTCGCGAGGCCTACCCGGGCGACGTCTTCTACCTGCACAGCCGGCTGCTGGAGCGCGCCGCCAAGCTGAGCGACGACCGCGGGGCCGGATCGCTGACGGCGCTGCCGATCATCGAGACCAAGGCCGGCGACGTGTCGGCCTACATCCCCACCAACGTCATCTCCATCACCGACGGCCAGATCTACCTCCAGGACGATCTCTTCAAATCGGGCATCCGCCCGGCGGTGGACGTGGGCATCTCGGTCTCCCGGGTGGGTTCGGCGGCCCAGATCAAGGCCATGAAGACCGCCGTGGGCACGCTCAAGGCCGACCTGCAGCAGTTCCGGGAGTTGGAGGCCTTCGCCGCCTTCGGCTCCGACCTCGACGCCGTCTCGCAGGCCCAGTTGGAGCGCGGCTACCGGCTGACCGAGCTGCTGAAGCAGGGCATCAACAGCCCCATGCCCGTCGAGGAGCAGGTCGTCTCCATCTTCGCCGGTACCAGCGGCCGTCTCGACAGCGTCCCCACCGACGACGTGCCGCGCTTCGAGGCGGGCCTCCTGGAGTTCGCCCGCAGCCGCCACGCCGATCTGCTGCGTACCATCGTCGAGACGGGCGCAGCCGACCCGGCTGCCATCGAGGCCGTGGTGACTGCGTTCGCCGAGCAGTTCCAGGCGAGTGTCGCCGAGGGCGGGGCCGAGCCGGAGGCCGCCGAACAGGCCGACGCCTCGAGCAGCATGGTCGACTCCGACCGCACGCTGCCCGAGGAGGAGATCGACCGCCCCGAGCGCGACGACGCATAGGGGTCGCTCGAGCATGGTGCGGTCCACCCGTGTCGTCATTCCGGCGAAGGCCGGAATCCAGCGCCCTGCCCCGCTCGCGCTGCTGACGGTTTCCCTGAAGGATTCCTAGGCGGGTCGGGTCATGCCGGGCGGCGAGGAACGGATCCTCCGGCGTCGGATCTCTTCGGTCCAGTCCACGAAGAAGATCACGCGGGCGATGGAGCTCATCGCCGCCACGCGGGTCGTCAAGGCGCAGCAGCGCGCCCACGCCGCCCGCCCCTACGCCAACCGCATCACGAGCGTCATCGAGGACCTCGCCGCCGCCGGGGCGGCCACCGAGCACGCCCTGCTCCGCCAGAGCGACGAGATCCGCCGGGTCGGCTACGTCGTCATCACCTCCGACCGCGGTCTGGCCGGGCCGTACAACTCTTCGGTGATCCGGGCCGCCGAGCGGGAGATCATGGCCGGATCCCGCGATGGCCGCGACTACTCCCTGATCCTGGTCGGGCGGAAGGGTCGGGACTACTTCAAGTTCCGCAACTACCGGATCGACGCCTCCTTCGAGGGCATGAGCGACACCCCGCGCTACGCCGACGCCCGGCGACTGTCCGAGGAGGTGTCCGGCCGCTTCATCTCAGGAGACGTCGACCAGGTGATCCTGGTCTACATGGAGTTCATCTCGCTGGGATCGCAGAAGGTGGCGGTGCGCCGATTCCTGCCGCTTGCCACCATCGAGGAGATCGCCGCACTGGGCGGCGGCAGCGCCGAGGCGCGCGCCGCATTCGAGTTCGAGCCGTCGCCGTCGGGGGTGCTGGAGGTTCTGCTGCCCCGCTACGTGGAGAGCCGGCTCTTCTCGGCCCTGCTGGACGCCGCCGCCTCCGAGCACGCCAACCGGCAGCGGGCCATGAAGGCCGCCACCGACAACGCCGAGGAACTGATCGTGAAGCTGACCCGCATGATGAACCGGGCCCGACAGGACGCCATCACGACCGAGATCATGGAGATCGTGGGTGGGGCCGAGGCCCTGCGCAGTGCCGGCTAGGAGACTGCTGAGCAATGCTGCGGACGTTGACCCGTCATTCCGGCACAGCCGGAATCCAGGACTTGGCTCCCGACCGGGGTCGCCGACCACCGCCCGAACAGCCCGAAGGTGACGAGGAGAGACAGATGAGTGAGACCACCAAGGACGGACGGGTCGTGGCCATCGCCGGCCCGGTGATCGACGCGGAGTTCCCGCCCGACGCCCTGCCCGAGATCAACTCGGCCGTGTCGTTCGACGTGATCGTGGACGGCGAGACGGTGACGGTGCTGGCCGAGGTCGCCCAGCAGATCGGCGATTCCCGGGTGCGGGCCATCGCGCTGCGCCCAACCGACGGGCTGACCCGCGGCACGCCCGTGCACAACCTGAATCGGGGCATCACGGTGCCGGTGGGCGATGTGACGCTCGGACACGTGTGGAACGTGCTCGGCGACTGCCTCGACACCGACCGCGCCGGCCTCGACGTCGGCGAGGAGTGGGAGATCCACCGCCCGGCGCCGCCGTTCGACGAGTTGGAGCCCACCACGCAGATGTTCGAGACCGGCATCAAGGTCATCGACCTGCTCACGCCGTACAAGCAGGGTGGCAAGATCGGCCTCTTCGGCGGGGCGGGCGTCGGCAAGACGGTGCTCATCACCGAGATGATCCGGCGGGTGGCCGAGCAGCACGGCGGCGTGTCGGTGTTCGCCGGCGTGGGCGAGCGCACCCGCGAGGGCACCGACCTGTTCCTGGAGATGGGTGAGTCCGGCGTGCTGGAGAAGGCCGCCCTGGTGTTCGGCCAGATGGACGAGCCGCCCGGCGTGCGCCTGCGCGTGGGTCTCGCCGGCGTGACCATGGCCGAGTACTTCCGCGACGTGCAGAACCAGGACGTGCTGCTGTTCATCGACA
>JAPPKQ010000325.1 GCA_028819945.1 bacterium
CTGGGCGCGGCCGGGCTGTTGACGGGCCTGATGGGCCTCGTCGCCGGATTCCTGGGCCAACCCGAACGCCCCAGCGGGAACTTCTCCTCGGCGGGTGCGGAGGTTGCGGCCATCCTCGCCGTCATCGGCGTCATCGGGGTCCTGGTGGCTCTGGCGATCGTGCTGATCGTGACCCTCCGCGGCGCCGCCTCGCTCTCCCGGGGAGCCTCCACGGTTCCCGACCCCTGGGGCGGGCACACGATGGAGTGGTTCGCCGCCTCGCCGCCGCCGCTGGACAACTTCGGTGACGAACCGGCGGCTCCGGTGCGTTCGGCGCATCCTCTCTGGGACGCGCCGCCGCCGGACGAGAGAGGTGCCTCGTGAGCGAGCCTGCCGGTTCGGTGACCGAGATGGTCGCACCGGCGATCGCCCCGCGCCGCAGGACCCTGCAAGTGGGCACGGGTTTCGCCTCCGCAGCCGTGCTCATGTACTTCGGCGGCCTGCTGGGCGTCTACTTCTCCGAGCGGGCCGATTTCCTGCGGGCGAACCCCGGGGAGTCGTGGATCCCGTCCGGGGCCCGGGTCGAACTGACCGCGCCGACGGTGATGGCCTGGACGCTGCTGCTGAGCGTCGTCACGATGCAGTGGGTGGTGCACGCCACCAAGCGCGACGACCGGCGCCACACCCTCATCGCCCTGGTCGTCACAGCCATGTTCGGCGTGGCGGTGATCAACCAGACCGCCTTCCAGTACCGCCAGATGGGGCTGACGATCGACGGGGGCAGCCTGGCGGCGCCGCTCATCTACACGATCTCGGGCAGTCATCTCGCCCTGGTGGTCGTGGCGCTCAGCTACCTGTTCGTCATGGCGGTGCGGACCCTCACCTCGCCCGCGCCCAGCGTCCACCTCGACGGCATGTCGGCGGCGGCCATGCTCTGGCACGTCATGGTCTTCGTGTACCTGGTCATCTGGATCGGGCTCTTCGTGACGAAGTGATGGGCCCCCTCTCCGCACTCCCGGCCATCCGGCCTCGCCCGCAGCGAGGTTGCTGACGTGCTGACTCCGGGCTTCAAGCTCTTCTTCGGATTCGGCGCCCTCGCCGCCGTGGGCGCCATCGTCTACGGGATCGCAACGGGCGACCCCGCCGGCGCCGACTACCTGGGCGTCGTGGATCGCGACGCCTGGAAGGGTGTCATCAGCCTGGGATGGCAAGGCGGCGTCGGGGAGCACACAGGCTTCATCGTGCTGGTCTTCGCCGCCCTGGTCGGCGGCGGCCTGGGCTGCATGCTCGTGGCTTTCCGCGACGCCGACGCCGAGTCCGTGGGCGAGCTCGCCCCGACGGGCGAGACCCCGCCGAGCGAGGCGCCGGCGCATCCCTCCTACTGGCCGCCGCTGCTGGCCTTCGCGGCGGCCGTGGTGGTGATCGGACTGGTCACGCACGCAGCCATCTTCGTGATCGGGCTCATCCTGGCGGGCGTCGTGGCGTTCGAGTGGATGGTCACCGCCTGGGCGGATCGCGCCACGGGCGATGCGGAGGCGAATCGGGCACTCCGCAACCGGCTCATGTATCCCATCGAGATCCCGGTTCTGGGCGCCGCCGGCGTAGCGATCCTGGTGGTCGGCGGCTCGCGCGTCCTGCTGGCTGTCAGCGAGTTCAGCGCCGTCTGGATCGCCGCCGGTGTCTCGGCGGTGATCCTGCTCGTGGCGATGCTGTTCGCCGCCCGGCCCCACATCGCCCGCTCGGTCATCACGACGGTCCTGGCGTTCGCCGCCGTGGCGGTCGTGGCCGCCGGCATCGTGGCGACGGCAGCCGGCGCCTACGACCACGGCCACGCGGAGGACCACGGCACTGACGATGCCACCGAGGTCCACGAGGGCGAGGAATGATGGGTACCCGAACCCACGGCCGCTTCGGGGGACCGTTCTGGCGACGTGTGCGGCTGGTGCTGATCGCCCTGGGCGCGGCCCTGGCGCTGACCGCCTGCGCCGACGAGCACCCTCTGGACACCCTCGCCGAGGCCGGCCCCGACGCGCAGGAGATCAACGATCTGTTCTTCCCCGTCCTCGGCGTTGCGATCGTCGTCTTCTTCCTGGTGCAGGGCGCCATCGTCTACCTGGCCATGCGCTACCGGGTGCGTCGCAAGGCGGAGGCTGCGAGGGCCCGCAGCGACGATCCCGACGGCGACGACCTCTACGGGGACGACGAGTATCCCGAGCAGGTGCACGGCAATCTCCGGCTCGAGTTGGCCTGGACCATCATCCCCACGATCCTGCTGGCGGTCATCTCGGTGTTCACGCTGATCTCGCTCGTGGAGTTGAACGAGGTGACCGCCGCCGAGGACGACCTGCGGGTCACCGTGGTCGGCCAGCAGTGGTGGTGGGAGTTCCAGTACCACCTCGACGGCGACACGTCCACGCCGCCGGACATCGTGACCGCCAACGAGCTGGTGATGCCGGCGCGCCAGCAGGTGCCCCTGGAGATCACCTCGCGCGACGTGATCCACTCGTTCTGGATCCCGCGCCTGAACGGCAAGCGCGACGCCGTCCCCGGGCGCAACCATCCGTGGATCATCGAGGCCGACGAGGCGGGGCGCTACATGGGCCAGTGCACCGAGTTCTGCGGGCTCTCGCACGCCTACATGCGCATGTACGCGGTCGTGCTGGAGCCCGCCGAGTGGGAGACGTGGGTGCAGGGCCAGCTGGTGGACGCCGCGCCGCTGGAGCCCGGCGAGCCGGGCTACGAGGGCCAGGAGGTCTTCCTGGCGAACTGCGCCAACTGCCACGTCGTCAACGGCGTGACCGACGTGAACCTGGACGGCGTCGTGGACCGCACCGCCGACTACGCGGACGTCATGCCCCGCACCAACGACCCCCTCACCTCCGCGCTGGTGGCGGGTGCCGCGCCGAACCTGACGCACCTGGCCAGCCGGACGACGTTCGCCGGCTCCATCTTCGACCTCTACGACGGCCGCGCCGAGCGGATCCCGTACCTCGAGGTGGCCGACCGGGGCGACCTGAACCGCGGCGACCTGGAGGCCTGGATCCGCAACGCGCCCGAGCGGAAGGCGAACGACGCCGACGGCGCCCGCGGCATGACCGCCTTCCCGGGTCTCACCGAGGGCGAAATCGACGCGCTGGTCGAATACCTGATGACCCTGCGCTAGACAGCACGGAGCAGCGACGGAGAGAATCCGAGGCCACAGCGAGAACCAGACACCCAGAGAGATACCGGCAAGCACAATGACCACCACCTCCGAACCCCCGCTGCAACTCACCGCAGGCGAGCAGCTGGTGCGACCCTCGACGTCGCTCGGGGTGTTCTCGCGACCCAGGGGCGACACAGGCTGGAAGAGTTGGCTCTTCACCGTCGACCACAAGCGCATCGGCGTCATGTACGGCGCGGCCGCCCTGCTGTTCCTGGTGGTCGGCGGGATCGAGGCGCTGCTGATCCGGCTGCAGTTGGCCGTTCCC
>JAPPKQ010000108.1 GCA_028819945.1 bacterium
TCAGAGGTGACGTCCAACTGTGAGACGACGGTCGGCTCGGCGAGGCGGAACTCCAGCCCGACTCCGGCGACGGTGCTGTCCCCGGCACTGAGACCCGGCGTGGCCCAGTGCGTCGAGGGATCGCCGTCGAGGGTGCGGAGGGCGTCGGGGTCGTCCGCGCCGGCTGCCTGCGGGCGGAAGGTGACGGCCCGCACGTCCACGATCGCCACACCGGTGTCGCCGGACGGCAGCGTGCCGTCCGCGGCCGGGACCGGGGACTCGTCGCCCGTGTCCTCGACCTCGTTCTCGTTCCCGTCGTCGACCTCGGGGTCGTCCGCGCCGCCGACCGCGTCGTTGCCGCTCTCGTCGGGTGTGACGCCCGCCGGCGGCTGCTCGCCGGCCGCCGGAGCCTCCGGTGCCTGGGTCGTGACGACCGGGGGCGCCGGCAGGGGCGAATCCGTGGCGGGCGGGTCCTCACCGGTGAGGGCCGGGACGACGAGTGCCGCCGCCACCGCGGCGGCAACCAGCGAGATCGCCGACGCCCGCGGGAATCGGCGCGGGCGACCGGTCGGCTCGGGCGCCGGCTCGGGGTGCGCCGGGGGAGGTTCGGGAGGGCTCGCCGGGAAGTCGATGGAAGGAAGCTCCGACGGTGGCGAAACACCGCGCACCGACGCCAGGAAGGCCCGCGCCTCGGTGATCGAGCCGAACCGGCTCTTGGCCGGGTGGGGCTCTGCGGTGGCGATGAAGGCCGCCAGTTCCTCCGGCAGGTCGTCCGGGTCGCCTCCGGAGACGAGGCAGTCTCGCAGCACGCCGGCGAGGGCGCGGATGTCGGCCTGCTCCTGTGCCCAGGCGGAGGCCGGCAGGTCGCCGGCCGCCAAGTCGCCGGCCGCCACCTCGCCCAGGGTCCAGGCGGTTCCGAAGTCGGTGATCTTGATGCGCTGATCGCCGCAGAGCCAGACGCTGTCGGGCGACAGGTTGCAGTGGCGGACCCCCCGGTCGTGAGCCACAGCGAGCGCATCGGCCAGTTGCAGGGCGATGCTCAGGGCCTCGCCCACCGTCACTGCCCCGCCCTCGAGGAGGAAGCGGCTGAGGGGGGTGGCCTCGACGTGCTCGAGCACGAGGCCTGTGACGTCGTGCTCGAGGAGCGTGTCGTAGACCGCCACGATGCCCGGGTGGGCGAGCCGCGCCACGGCCAGGGTCTCGCTGCGGAAACGTTCCCGGACCGCCGCGTTGCCGGGCGCGGGGTGTAGGAGCTTCACCAGCACCGTCCGGTCCAGAACCTTGTCGCGCGCCGTCCAGAGTTCGGTTCGGGAACCGGCTGCCAGCGAGCGGAGGAGTCGGTAGCGCCCCTTGAGGATCTGCCCGGCCGGCGCTCCGCCGGGCTGTCGCTCGCTGTTGCCTCCGGCGGATGCGGTCACCGGCGTCAGTCGTCGCCGGCGACCACGTATGTGACGCCGATCACTCCCTGACCTGCGTGGGTGCCGATGACCGGGCCGATCCAGCCGGTGCGGACACGCTCGAGGTCGATCGACTCGCCGAGCACCGCCAGGAAGTCGTCCATGTCCTCGGCGGCGCCGTGTCCGACGCAGAGGTGGGTGACCGGTTCATCGGCGAGGATCCGGTCACGCAGCCAGGCGAAGGAACGGCGCCGGGTGCGGGTCCGGGCGGCCTCCTCGACGCGCCCGCTGCTCACGTCCACGATGGGCTTGATCGACAGCATCGAGCCCACCATCGCCTTGGCGCCGCCCACACGGCCGCCCTTGCGAAGGTTCTCCATCGTGTCGATGGCGCCGAACATGCGAGTGCGCTCGGCCATGTCGGCGCAGAGCGCCTCGACGTCGTCGAGCGATCTGCCGGCGGCGGCCGCGGCCGCCGCCTCGAGGACGATCGAACCCAGCCCGCTCGTCAGCGAGCGCGAGTCCACGCAGCGAACCTCGATGAGGCCGGATACGGACTTTGCGGCCGTGACGGCGGCCGGCCCGGTGGCCGAGAGTTCGTAGGAGAGGTTGACGCAGACGATCCCGGTGGCGCCGCCGGCGGCGAGTGCTCTGAAAACCTCCTCGAAACTCCCCGGAGAGGGCGCAGCGGTGGTGGGCAACTCGTCGGCGGCGCCCATGCGTGCGTAGAAGTCCTGCGGCGCCAGCTCCTCCCGGTCGACCAGGGGCTCCTCACCGAAGGTGATGATCAACGGTACGACGCTGATCCCCCACTGCTCGATCAGCTCGTCGGTGAGGTCGCTGGCGCTGTCGGTGACGATGCGGATGCTGCTCATGGCGGATCCTCCTCAGTGGCCGGCTCGTCGGTTCTACCGGCCTGACCCTAACGTGCGACACAGCCACGAATGTCCCCGGAGGGCGCTGGGTTAGGCTCGCCGCGGTGACGGTTCTGTTCCTCGCCGACGAGCGGTGCCTCGACCACGATCCCGGCCGGGGACACCCTGAGCGTCCGCGGCGCGTCGAAGCGGTGCGTCAGGGCGTGCTTGCCGCGGGACTCGGCGACGCGCTCGTGGAATGCACGCCCGGCGAGGCGACTGCAGCGGACCTGCGGACTGTGCACGGCGCCGATGTCGTGGCGCGCGCCGACGCGGTGGCGGCCGGCGGCGGCGGTGCCCTCGATCCCGACACCGTGCTCAGCGTCGGGTCGGTTGTGGCGGCCCGGCTGGCGGCGGGTGCCGGACTCACTGCCGTGGCGGAGCTGGCTGCCGGGCGCGGCGAGGCCGCCTTCTGTGCCGTGCGGCCGCCCGGCCATCACGCCACGCCGTTCCGGTCGATGGGATTCTGCCTGTTCAACAACGTGGCCATCGCCGCGGCGCGGCTGGTCGCCGAGGGCGAGCGCGTCCTGATCATGGACTACGACGCCCATCACGGAAATGGCACGCAGGACGTCTTCTACGAGTCCCCCGACGTGCTGTACGTGTCGCTGCATCAGTTCCCGGCGTATCCCGGCACCGGTGCCGTCGACGAGATCGGCGCGGGAGCCGGCCGCGGCACGACACTCAACGTTCCGCTGCCGCCTGGGGCCACCGGCGACGTCTTCCGCCGCGCCATTGACGAGGTCGTCTCCCCGGTCGTCGAGCGGTTCGCGCCGACGTGGGTTCTGCTGTCAGCGGGCTTCGACGCCCACCGGGCCGATCCGCTGACCATGCTGGGTCTGAGCGCCGGCGACTTCGCCGACCTGACGGCGGCTGTGCGCGCCGTGGCGCCGGCGGGACGCATCGTGGCCTTCCTGGAGGGGGGGTACGACCTGGCGGCGCTGGGGGCGAGTGCGGCGGCCTGCGTCGCCGCGCTCGCCGGCGTGTCGTACCGGCCGGAGCCCGTCACTTCGGGCGGTCCGGGAGGTGTCGCCGTGGACGCTGCCGCCCGGCTGCACCTGGATCGCTGAGTGGCCGGGCCGCGCCCGGTGAGACCGCGATGAGCCTGGCCACGATCCGCAGCGCCGCGGCCACGCTGGCTCCGTG
>JAPPKQ010000397.1 GCA_028819945.1 bacterium
CACCTCGAGACGCCGCATTTCGATCGCCTGATCCGCGGTGCCGCCTTGGATCTGCTGGCGGAGTCACAGAAGGCGATCTACGAGCCGCTCGACTGAGCGGACCCGGTCCGGCCGGTTGAGGAACACGAGATGAGTCCTGGCACCCCACTCGAGTCTTCGGCCGGCGCGCCGGTCGAGGCTGCAACCTTCGTGGCGTTCCTCGAGGGTCCCGCCGCCGATGCGCATGGCACGGTGTACTTCTCCGACCTCCGGGGGAATCGGATCATGACGCTCACCACCGACGGGGAGTTGGGGATCTTCCGGGAGGACGCGGGGCGGGCCAACGGCAACGTGTTCGACCGGCAGGGCCGCCTCGTCACGTGCGAGGGAGCCGAGCACGGGCCCCGAGGCCGCAGGCGCGTCACCCGCACCGACGTCGCCACCGGCGAGGTGGAGGTGCTGGCGGATCGGTGCGAAGGGAGGCGCCTCAACAGCCCCAACGACGTGACGGTCGACACGCAGGGTCGGCTCTACTTCACCGACCCCCGCTACGACCCCGACCGATCCGACCTCGAGATGGACGTCGAAGGCGTCTACCGCATCGACACCGACCGAACCCTCACCCGGATCATCGGACAGCCCGACGTCCAGAAGCCCAACGGCTTGGCGATCACGCCCGACGACCGGGTTCTCTACGTCATCGACTCGAACCATGCGGTGGGGGGAAGCCGGATGGTCTGGGCCTTCGCCCTCGATGCCGACGGCAACGCTGTCGACCGCCGGCCCGTCTACGACTTCGCGCCCGGTCGCGGGGGCGACGGAATGGAACTCGACGTGGCCGGCAACCTGTACGTCTGCGCCGGGATCCTGACCCGGAGGGGTCCGGGGGAGACCACCCTGAACCCGCCCGGCGTCTACGTGATCACACCGTCGGGCGAACTCGTCGAGCGGATCCCCATCCCGCAGGACGTGATCACCAACTGCTGCTTCGGCGGCAGCGACAAGCGGACGCTCTACATCACGGCGGGACATATGCTCTACAGGACCAGGGTGAACGTTCCCGGATACCACGTTCACCCGGACCAGGGGGGGCCATGACATCCACCATGCAATCCGACGAGGCGTCGAGCGGTGCCGACGCCCAACGGCTCCATCACATCGGTCTGACCGTCAGTGACCTCGGGGAATCGCTCCGGTTCTGGGAGCAGCTGTTCGGTGTCACCGCCAACTCCCGGCGCCTTCTGGACCAGCCGCACATCGGTTCGATCGTGGGCCATCCCGGCGTGGCCATCGACGCCGCCTGGATCGACGTGCCGGGCAGCAACGCCGTGCTGGAACTGGTGCACTACCTCAACCGCGACGGCACGCCGGTCGACGACGACACCATTCACGAGGGCAACGTGCACTTCTGCATGGAGGTCGAGGACATGGACGCCATCTGGGAGCGGGCCGTGGCGCTGGGTGCGCGCCCCGTCAGCGACGTCCCGGTCGAGGTTCCGACCGGTCCCGCCAAGGGCGCCAGGATCGTCTACATGCGCACGATCGACGGAGCGACGATCGAGTTCATCCAGCCGCCGCCCGGCTCCTGAGCAGTTTGCGCCGGCGAGGACCGGTGCCCGATGGCCCCGCAGCTTCGCATCACCGTCGACCGCTCGGTGTGCGACGGCAACGCCATGTGTGGCCTGATCGCGCCGCACACCTTCGATCTCGATGAGTCGCACAAGGCGACGGTGACCGACCCGGAGGGCGACGCCGCCGAACTCGTTCTCGAGGCGGCCGCCAACTGCCCGGTTCGGGCGATCTCGGTTGCAGATGCCGCGACCGGCGCGCATCTCTACCCGTGACCCCGAGGGCCGCTCCCGACTTCGATTCCCTGCGCGGCGTGGCGACCGCGGTGCGGCGGTCCGTGATCGGTGCGATCCACCATGCCGTCGTCGTCGGCGGCTACTCGGGGATCCAGATCGGCCGGGCGGGCAAGACGCACCAGGCCATCGAGGATCTGGCGGTGTTCAGGACGATGCCCAACATGACGGTGCTGGCCCCGGCCGACGCGACCGAGACCGCCAAGGCGACCTTCGCGGCCGCGCAGGACGTGGCCGGTCCCGTGTACATGAGGTTGACCCGCGACGCCAGCCCCGTGCTGTTCGGCGACGACGGTGAGTTCCGCGTCGGCCGTGGCGTCGTGATGCGACGGGGATCCGATGTGGCCCTCATCAGCACCGGCGTGCAGACGACGCGCACGGTCCGCGCCGCCGATCTGCTGGAGGCCGAGGGCGTCAGCGTGCATCACCTCCACCTGCACACGGTCAAACCCCTCGACGAGGCGGCCGTTATCGAGGCCGCCGCGACCGGCGCCGTGGTGAGCTGCGAGGATCACTCGATCATCGGCGGCCTCGGCGGGGCGGTGGCCGAGGTCCTCTCGGAGCGGCGCCCCACGCTCATGCGCCGGATCGGCGTGCGTGACGTCAACATCGAGTCGGCGCCCGATGAGGCGCTCTTGGAGCAGCACGGATTGACGCCGCGGCACATCGCCGCCGCAGCGAAGGAGATCCTCGGGACGTGGTAGAACTAGAGACGCGGGGGGTTTGAGTCGTTCGGGCTCGTGAGGTCGCTCCCGGTGGGGGAACACGGAGGTTCACGATGTCGAAGCAGAGTCTGGTCATGAAGGTGACCGATGTGCCGATGCTGGAGATGGCCAACGGCAAGTTCCGGGACGTCTTCCAGATCACCGACGAGACGTTCGGCCCGGGCACCAAGATCTCCGCAGGTCAGGTGTGGCTCGCCCCGGGCAACACCGAGGGCCACGTGGATGTGCACGACCAGGACGAGGCGTTCTACATCATCTCGGGGCGCGCCCAGTACTACGCCGACGGCGAACTCATCGATGTCGAGCCGGGGGACACGGTCTATTGCCCCGCCGGCACCGAGCACACCTTCTACACGGGCGACGAGATGCTGCACATCTTCTGGCTGATCGCCGGCGAGTGGTCGACCGACTTGGCCGACATCAAGGAGGAGGTCGGGGACTGGGTCGAGGTGGACGGCACAACAGGCTGGCACCTCGGCTGAGCCCACTCGTCAGTCCGGCGAAGGCCGGAACCCACCGTCCAGTGGCCCGATCCGAGCCCCCGACGGACGACCCGGCACACTCCTAGCCATGCCCAGCTACGAACTCCACGGCAAGGGCGCCATCGTGACCGGTGGCGGCCGCAACATCGGCCGCGGGATCGCACACCGTCTTGCAGCGGAGGGCGCGGCGGTGGCGGTGGCCGACATCGACGCCGCCGCCGGGGAGGCGGTGGCCGCCGAGATACAGGGCGTCGGCGGCCGGGCGATCTCCGTGCCGACCGATGTGACCGACAGGTCGCAGGTGGATCTGATGGTGGCGCAGACGGTCGGGGAGTTCGGCTCTCTGGACGTGATGGTCAACAACTCCGGTGTGCTCAGCACGTGTCCG
>JAPPKQ010000095.1 GCA_028819945.1 bacterium
GAACACGCCGCCTACGTCCGGTCACTGGCCGACGATCCAGACCTGGCCACCAAGTGACCCGGGCGTTCCTCGACGACCATCTCCTCCGCTTCCTGCTGACTGACGAGAAGCACGACCGAGATTCAGTCGACGAGGGCTGAGCGGAGGAAGCGGAGGAGCTCGCGGCGGCGCAGGACGGTGTCGCGGAGGGTGGGCTCGACGCCGACGGCGCGCAGCACCTCCACCTCGGTGGCGACACCCATGACGGTGGAGTAGGTGGAGACCAGCAGGAGGCCGGGGTCGCAGCGGCGGATGCGGCCGGAGTCCATGCCGGCCTCCAGAAATGCTCGGGCACGCTCCACGAGGGGCTCGAAGCCGGCACGTACCCGGTCGATCCACGGCGGGCCCAGCCGGGTGACCTCCCGCAATAGTCCCAGCATCTCGGGCCGCCGCACGGCGAGCCTGAACACCCCCCGAACGACCGCCTCCACGCCGGCCCAGACGTCGGGCGACTCGTCGTCTGCGGTCGCCGGGGGCGCCGCCTCCACCGACGCCAGCAGCGCCGCGGTCAGATCGGCCACCGTGCGGTCGATGACCGCCTCCATGAGGGCGTCCTTGGAACCGAAGTAGTACAGGACGGTCTGCTTGCGGATCCCGCTGTCCCGGGCGATGGAGTCCAGCGAGACGGCGTCGTAGCCTCGTCCCCCGAAGGACGCCAGCGCCGCCTCGAGGATGCGGGCCCGGGTCTCCATCGATTGCCAGCCTAGTTCGGTCCCGGGTCCTCTACCATCTGGTAGGGCAGCTTGGCCCAACCGATCGCTCCGAACTCCCTACCGAGTGGTAGATGCCTCTACCACATGGTAGAAAGAGAGAGTGATCCCCGAGGCCCTGGCCGGCAAGCGCATCGCCCTCACCGGCGCCACCGGGTTCCTGGGCACTGCCCTGGTGGAGAAGCTGCTGCGCTCGGTCCCGGAGTGCGAGTTGGTCCTGCTGGTGCGGCCCGGCCGCCGCGGCGCCGACGAGCGGATCCGCCGGGAGGTGCTGCGCAACGACGCCTTCGACCGCTTGCGCGACGCGCTCGGAAACGACGGCTTCCGAGCCGAGGCCGCCCAGCGCATCCAGGCCATCTCCGCCGACGTCAGCCTCGACGGCCTCGGAATCGACTCCGAGGGTCGAGACCTCCTGGCCTCATGCGACACCGTCATCCACGCCGCTGCGGCAGTGGCCTTCGACAACCCCTTCGACCTGGCCGTGGAGACCAACCTGCTGGGGCCGATCCGCCTCGTGGAGTTGCTGGCCGACATCGGCACGACCTCCCACCTGGTCTCGGTCTCGACGGCGTACGTGGCCGGCAACCGGCGGGGGTTCGCCCCCGAGGAACTCCTCGCCGAGAGCCACTTCGCCGTGGCGGTGGACTGGCGCGCCGAGGCGGCCTCAGCACGCCGCAGCCGCGACGCCATCGAGGACGAGAGCCGTACCCCGGAGCGGCTTGATGAGTTCGCCAAGGAGGCGGACGGCGAACTCGGCGCCGCCGGCACCGCCGCGCTCAGCGCCAAGCGCGAGCAGATCCGCCAGCGCTGGGTGCGCACCCGGCTGGTCGACGTCGGCCGGGCGCGGGCGGCATCGCTGGGGTTCCCCGACGCCTACGGGCTCACCAAGGCCCTCGCCGAAGCTGCGCTCACCGAGACCCGCGGCGCTATCCCGCTCACGATCGTGCGGCCGTCGATCATCGAGTCGGCCCTGGCAGAGCCGTTCCCCGGCTGGATCCGCGGCTTCCGCATGGCCGAGCCGATCATCATCTCGTACGCCCGCGGCCTGCTGCAGGACTTCCCCGGCACGCCCGAGGGAACCCTCGACGTGATCCCCGTGGACCAGGTGGCCGCAGCGGTGTGCGCGGTAGCCGCTGACGGCCCTGCCGCCGACGGCCAACCGAACGTGGTGCAGGTCGCCTCCAGCGAGGTGAACCCGTTCCGCTTCGAGGACCTCCACGACTGGTCGCACGCCTGGTTCTGCGAGAACCCCATCTACGACGAGCGCAACCAGCCCATCAGCCCACCGCGCTGGTCCTACCCCAGTCGCAAGCGCGTCCAGAACAGCCTGGAGCGCGCCAAGCGCGCCCTGGAGACGGGCGAGAAGGTGCTCAGCGCGCTGCCGATCCGGGGCGAGAAGGCGGGCGTCGCGGCCGACTTCGCCGAGAAGCGAGCCCAGGTGGAGCGGGCGCTCAGCTACGTGGACCTCTACAGCAGCTACGTGGAGTGTCAGGCCACCTTCGGGATCCGCGAGCTGCTGGCGCTGCACGATTCGCTGACACCCGACGATCGGGAGAGCTTCAACTTCGACCCGCGCCGGATCGACTGGCGCCGCTACCTCACCGAGATCCACCTGCCGTCGGTGATCGCCCAGGGACGGCTCAAGACGGCGCCGGCGGTGAGGGCCGGGGTCGACCGGGACACTCGCCGTCGCCAGCAGGTGCTGTCGCCGCAGCGCCACATGGCCGCCTTCGATCTGGAGAACACCCTGGTCGCCTCGAACGTCGTGGCGTCCTGGGGCTGGCTGGCGACAAAGCGGATGCCGACCGCCGAGCGGGCCCGCCTGGTGGCGCGCACCCTCGCGGAGGCGCCGAAGCTGCTGGACCTCGACCGCCACGACCGCAGCGACTTCCTGCGCTACTTCTACCGCCGCTTCGCCGGGGCCCCCGTGGACCAGGTGGCCGACGACAGCTTCGAGATGTTCAGCGATCTGCTGCTGCGACAGTCGTTCCCCGCCGCCATCCGCCGGGTGCGCCACCACCGGGCGCTGGGCCATCGCACCGTGCTGATCACCGGGGCGCTGGACTTCGTGATCGCCCCGTTCGGCCCGCTGTTCGACGACATCGTCTGCGCCTCCCTGACCCGCACCCGCAGCGGATCCGCCTACACCGGCCAACTCGCCACCGTGCCGCCGACCGGGGAGAGCCGGGCGGAGGCGCTCTTGAACTACGCGGCCCGCGAGGGGCTGTCGCTGGCCGAGTCGGTGGCTTACGCCGACTCCACCAGCGACCTGCCCATGCTCGAGGCCGTGGGGTTCCCGGTTGCGGTGAACCCCGAGACCAAGCTGGCCACCCTCGCCCGACGCCGCGGCTGGCTGATCGAGAACTTCAAGCAGGCGCCAGGCGGGCCTCGCAAGCTGCTGCCGCTGGCCGAGCCCGCCGTGCGACGGTGAGCGGCCGATGAGCCCCCGCACTGCCTCCCCCACCCCCCGGCCGGGCTTCGTGCTGGAGGTGGAGCGGTCGACGCCGCCGATCCTGTTCCACCACGGCGAGGGGTTCCGCCTCGAGCGGCTGCCGGCGGGGCGGTCCCGGGTCATCTACCCGCCCAGCCCGCTGGAGGGCCTGCCGGCCCCCCCCGGCGCCCACCCCCACGCCCTCGCGCACCCCAACGACAGCGA
>JAPPKQ010000185.1 GCA_028819945.1 bacterium
CGGCAGTGGTACTGCTACTCGTTCGGGTTCGGCGGCTGCGCCGAGGCGTGGACCCCGGTGACGGTCCAAGTGGAGCCCGCCGGCTGGGACGACGCCCGCATCGTGATTCAGCGCGACCACTATCACGTGGTGGTCGACTGGCACAGCCATGCAGCTGTCGGCAACCGGCCCGCGAGGCCCGCCGGCAACGTCATGGTCTTCCGTCCCTCGCCCGAGGGCACCGTCACACTGACCGATCCTCTCGGCGCCAGAGGCGCGGATCACGGCATATCGGCCGGCCGCTGGGTCAACGACGGCCACGTGCGAGACTTCATGCCCGATCTCGGAGCGGGCTGGAAGTACGAGCTGGTGAACCAGTACTGCTGCCTGCTCGATCCCTCCTTCGACTGGAGCTTCGCCATGGAGCTGCCCGTGATGGACAACGACGAGGTCCACTTCTACGACCTGGCGGACCCGACCCGGCCGCCGGCCGTCGGCAACGAGCTCCGGCTGCTCGCAGGCACCGCCACCTGCGACACGTCGCGCTACTGCCGCCATGTCCGCGCCCACGAGCTGGCCGGCAGGCGGAGGCCTCCGGGGCCCGACATCAGACTCGGCGCCGATTCCGCGCCTTCGGGCCTCATCGCCACCGTCAGCGCCCGCCGCGACGCCTCGGGCAGGACGCGCGACCTCTTCGCCGGCGGCAAGACCCGTGCCTTCGAACAGCTCTGGCTCTCGTACTGCGTCTCCCCGCAGTACGTCGGCTGCCTGAATTGGACCGACCGCAAGCGCGACCACAGCAGGGCCAGCCCCAAGCTCGGCTGGGACAAGCAGGGCCACTGCGTGATGGCCACCTCGCTGGAGCCGCCGGTGGCCCCCAACGCGCCGTCACTGCTGGTCCTGCGCGAATGGGCCCGGCAGACCGGCCGCCCCGAGAGCGAGTACTACTTCAGGCGAAACATCAACTTGACGCTCCGATACAACAATACACAGAGGCCCATACCGGGGGCGCATCTTGTCGGCTGGTCCGTGGACAGAGACATCAATGAGCTGTACGGGGTGCAGGCTGGGGTTTGGACGATGCGCAATCTGGAGTGCCCGGCTCTGGACCCCCAGGACCCTGACCCTCTGCTGGAGGCGGATTGGATGGCACCGCCCGGCGCCGCCGACTTCAACAACCTCACCGAAGGACCGGACAGCTGCGCAGGCGCCGGCAAGACCTACGCCGACGCCGAGACTCTGAAGTACCGGGCCTACCGCAGGTTCTGGAGGTGCATCCCCCTGAACACCGCGGTCGTCGGCGGCTTCTCCGCCGGCGGCTACCGCGCCGGACATCCGACCGAGCTAAACGTGTTCGTGACGCTGGAGTTCATCAGCCCCGCCAGCGCCGACGGCCAGCGCTACCACAACCAGGTCGGTCAAGCCGGAGCGGACGACGAGGTCGACGCCGAATGCGCCACCGACCACCGCCCGAAACAGTGGAACACGACGTGGAAGCTGGACCCCGCGGGGAATCGCGGCATGCCCCTCGAATGGTGCTTCCCGCCTGTCGTCTGCTGGAACGACGAGGGCGAGCCCATGTGGCAGAACCTGAAAGGACTCACCGCCACGACAGATCCCACCGCCGACGAGCAGGCGGCGCTGATCGACCGGGCCGGCTGCCCGCACCACGGACCCACGGTCTTCAAGCCCGACGCCGGCGCCGACGTGCCGCTGCCCCTCGGCGCCAAGACCGACTTGGCGCGCTGCGAGCACTACCGCCAAGTGGTGGTTGACGACCAGGTCTGCGGCAGCGCCCCGGCCGCCGAATTCGCCCTCGAACATGGCTGCATCTTCCCGTCGTTCCGGATCATCGTCGCCCCGAATCAGACGGTGCCGAACACGGGCGGTCCGCCGCCCGGGCACGGCGCGCTGCGGTCGGGTCACTACCGCTGGGGCGCAGCCAACTACGAGGGCTCGTTCCGCGACGGCGCCTTCGAGAGTTCCGCCGCCTCCGGCCGGTACGTCGAAGGGGCGGTCGACCCCGGAATGGCGCTGTTCCCGGTGTCCACCGGACTGCGCGTCGACCCGTCGTGGCAGTTCTGCCAGGGCGGGACGATGGCCGTCGTCGGCGTGTGGCCGGTTCATCCCGCAAGCGCCTCCGGCTGGCCCGAAGGCGCCTGCGACGGCCGCCTGCCCGGCGACGGCAAGACTCCGGCGGACACCGAACCGGTCTACGAGATCGATCGGGTGTGCGAGTCGTCGTACCCCCGCCTTTACGACAGCGACCGGGACCCCAGTGACGGCATCCAGCTGCCCGAGGGCTGGAACGACCGCTTCGACGCGCTGCTCGCCGAAGGCGTCGGCTGCGTCGGCGAGTCCGAATGCCACCGGTGGGTAATCCCCGAGCCCGGCTTCTACCGCGTGCGGATCCTGGTCGACGGGCCGGCGGTCGCCAAACGGGGAGAGCCCGCACGACTCGCCGCGCTGGACGACGCCGCGCGCAATGCCGAGATCCCCGGCCTCACTCCCGACCAGCACACCGAGTTGGACGACCCCGACTTCGCCGATCCGCCGCCGTTCGTGTTCGACAAGCTCATCTGGGCGCAGTCGCTGCACACCACCTGGGGCTAGCGCGCCTATGCGGTCTCTCGCCACGCTGCCGCCGCGCCGCCCCCGCGACCGGCGAGGGCTCGTCACCCTGGAGTGGCTGCTGATCACCGGGGCGGTCGGCGCCTTCGCGGCGCTCGCCGTGCTGGTGGTGGAGCGGACCGTCGACGCGGAGGTGGAGTTGCCCCCCGATCCGGTGTCGCGGCTCATCGACGCCGACATCGACGCCGCCTTCGTCGCCGCCGACGCGGTGCGGACCGCGGTCCGCGGGGCGTCGACCGCGCAGACCGGGGACGACTACTCGCCGGCGCAGGACGACGAGTTCCGGGCGCGGTGCGAGAGGATCGCCGGCACCTACGAAGACGTGGTCGCGTCCGCTGCCTGGGACTGGGACTGGGACTGGGACGCCGCCGACACGCCGGGGGTGCCGCTCCCACCCGACCTCTACCCCGAGGGGCCGGCGCACTGCCGCCTGCTCCCCCGCAACCTGTCGTCACCGTGACCTGCCGCTTGACCGTCACCGCCGCGCCGGCGCACTGCCGCCCGGTCCCCCGCGGCCCGTAGGGCCGAGGCTGCGACGACGCATGGACCCGCCGCCGCCGAGGCGCCGCGACCGACGCCGCGACGAACGCGGCGAGACGCTGCCGCTGCTCATCATCTGGCCCACGCTGCTGGTGGCGATCATGCTGCTGGCCCTGCACGCCTTCATCGTCAGCAACGCCCAGGCCGAGGCGTCCCTGGCGGCCTCGGTCGGCCTGCGCGCCGCATGGCGGGCCGCGGCGGGGGCCGACCAGGGCGCCCACG
>JAPPKQ010000058.1 GCA_028819945.1 bacterium
CCCGCCACTCCGGGGCTGGACGAGTGCTGCGCGTGCGGATGCGCCCCATGAGCCTGTTCGAGTCGGGCGAATCCGACGGCAGCGTGTCGCTGGCAGGCCTGTTCGCGCCTGGCCGGCACTCCACCGCCGACTCCGGGCACCGTCTCGGCGACATCATGGCAATGGCCTGCCGCGGGGGCTGGCCGAACCTGGTCCGCACCCGCGCCGGCGGGGAGACCGGGCTGCGGGTGCTGCGGGGCTACCTCGACGAGATCAGCCGCACCGACGTCTCACGCGTCGACGGCGTGGCTCGCAATCCCGAGGGCGTGCGGCGCCTGCTGAGATCCCTCGCCCGCAACACCGCAACCGAGGCGAGCTTCGCCACCCTCGCCGCCGACACCGCCGATGCCGGCTCGGAGGTGGGCGCTGTGCACCGCCGCACCGTCGCGTCCTACATCGCGGCCCTCGAGCGCCTGTTCGTCGTCGAAGACCTGCCGGCGTGGAAGCCGCGCATCACCTCCCGCGCCCCGCTGCGCGGCACCCCCAAGCGCCACCTCGTCGACCCTTCCCTCGCTGCCGCCGCGCTGGGCGCCACAGGTGACGCCGTCGTGGCCGACCTGAAGTTCGCGGGCCTGCTCTTCGAGTCGCTCGTCGTGCGCGACCTGCGCATCCACGGCCAAGCCAGCGGATGCGAACTCTCCCACTACCGCGATGGCGACGGCCTCGAGGTCGACGCCATCGTGCGGCACCCCGACGGCCGCTGGATCGCCGTGGAGGTCAAACTCGGTGGTGAGGCGGCCATCGAACAGGCCGTCCGCAATCTCCATCGCCTCCGCCGCCGCGTCGACGCCGACCACACCGGTGCGCCATCGCGCCTCGTCGTCATCACCGCCGGCGGCCACGGCTACGAACATCCCGGCGGCGTCACCGTCGTCCCCATCACCAACCTCGGCCCCTGACCACAACGCCGCCAGTGGCGGGGTGCGGTCGGTGGTTCAACTGCACTGGCGCCATTCGGTTGGGTCGGCCATCCAGCGCCAGGCGAAGCGGGTCATGACGAGCACGGCAGCCCCCGTCGCAGCCATGAGTGCGGCCAGCGCAGGCCGACCGGACGCCTGGCTCGCAGCGACTGCGCATCTCGAGGGCCATCAGCAGCCGCAGGTGATCTCGGTGCCGGGTTGGGGGCTCTCCCCTGCCGTGGCGTAGCCGTCGCGCTTCCACCAGTCGAGGCCGCCGATCAGCTCGCGCACCTCGAAGCCCAGCATCAGCAGCTTCAGCGCCGTCTTGGTGGAGGCGTTGCAGCCAATGCCGTCGCAGTAGCACACGTAGGTGGGCGACCGGTCGAGCGACGCCGTCGAGTCGGCGCTGATCGTGCGGTGCGGCAGGCTCAGCGACCCGGGGATGTGCTCGGTGGCGTGGGCCTCAGCTGAGCGGCCGTCGACCACCACGATCGGCTCGCCGTTGCCCAGCGCCTCGTAGACGTCGTAGGAGTCCATCTCGAAATCGAGCTTGCTCTTGTAGTGGTTCAACTGGTCAGCGTTCATGCGATGCAGTGTGCCCGCTCGACCGCCGGCGGCAACCTCCGGCTGCACAGACCGAATCCCGGGTCACTACTCCCCCGCCGGTGTCTCCTCCGGCCGTTGTCGCAGCAGCGCCACGAGCACTCCCCCGGTGATGGCGCCGTAGACGGCTCCCAGAACCGCCCAGCCTGCGATGCCCTCGGTGACCCCCGCCGTCAGGCCGGCCACGATCCAGCCCACGGCACTGGCCAGCAGCCAGCGGCCCGCCCGGGCGAAGCGCGGCCGGAGCAGGCGCCCCTGCAACATGCCGACAGCGGTCCCGTACAGCACCGCCGCCGAGACTCCGGCAACGTCCTCGCCGAACGCCCGACCCGCCTCGGCATCCCCCACGGCGCCCGCGCCGAGGCCCGCCAGGACGCCCAAGGCGATGGCGGCGACCCCGACGACGGCTCCCCCGACGATTCCGGCTCCAACCCAGCGGCCCGCCCGGGCGACGTGCCGCCGCAGCACCGGCCATTGCAGCACCGCGGCCGCAGCACCGCCCGCGGTCACGTACCCCAAGACAGCGACGCCCTCCAACGGCCCCGCGGCCGCTTCGATGAGGCCGCCGACCGCGAAGCCCACGGCACTCGCCAGCACCCACCAGGGCAGCACCCACCAGTTCACGGAATCGCTTCGTCGCACGGCGGTCAAGTCTGGCGTCTCTCACGTCGCAACCCTCGACCACCGGCCGGGAGCTGGCCGGCCACGACCGCCGCCTCAGCGACCATTGTCCTCATTCCGGCCATGGCCTGCACGCCGATTCGGCGGCAACGTGACGCAGAGCCGCCCCAGGACGATGCACACGCCGTGTTAGCTTGCCGCGAGCCCTGTGATCGCTTCATTTGGGGGTGATTGGACCGTGGACACGAGCGCCATGATGCTCATTTCGATACAGGACAAGTTTCCCCCCGGAAGCCTGCTGGGTCTGAGCGACCAACTCTCGGAGGACCAGGTCCGCCACGCCGTCTCGATGGACTACCGGGATCCCATCGTGGCGCTCGTCCTGGGGCTCCTGTTCGGGCCCCTGGGCGTAGATCGCTTCTACAACGGTGACGTCGGACTGGGGCTCGGCAAGTTGTTCACGTTGGGCGGGCTCGGAATCTGGGCGATCGTCGACCTGTTCCTGATCATGAACGCCGTGCGGAGGAAGAACCTGCAGAAGCTCCACACGGCCACCGGGATCGCACCGCCACCGGCGTAGGCACGCCCGCCTCGGGGACGTCGCCACTGGCAGGCCGGCGGCGAACGCCGACGCACGCCGCAGACCACGTCATCGAGGTGTGACGTCGGTCACACCCACTGGGGTTCGGGGCCAGGCAATTCGACTGGTGACGGTAGACCTCGCTGACCTGGACTTTTTGTGGCCCAGCTGGCCGGGCCTCGGCGGGAACTCCACCCAATTTCCATTCGATCGGAATAATGTTCGGACTAATGTTGTTATTCTGTCTCAGGTAAACTATAGTATGACTAGAAGCAATGAAGAGCGGCCTAGCCACTGAGGCGGCCGGGGGAATGTTCGAGCGGGGGTGATGGGCAGATGGACGGCGATCCCAAGCGCAACGGATCGACTGGCGTCGCCGCTGTGGCACGAGGTGGATCTGGCGCCGGTTCCGGCGCTGCGCTTCCCGGGTCGACTGGCGACGGTGCCGGCGCTGCGGTTCCTGGGTCGAACGACGCCGGAGCCGTGGTACCCGAGTCAACCGGCGCCGGTGCGGCGCGGATCCGCGAGTGGGCGGTATTGGGCGAGTGGTTGGCGTCGCCGCCGCCGCTGTTGCACAAGGTCGATCTGGAGGTGTTGCAGGAGCGGTTGACCTTCATGGGACGG
>JAPPKQ010000256.1 GCA_028819945.1 bacterium
CCGACTTGAGCTTCTCCTGGTGGTTCTTGAACCGCCGGCTCCAGTTGGCCGGCTCGTGCACGTCACGCTTGCGCAGCACCTCGAAGAGGTCCTCCACCTCATCGGCGCTGATGGGCCAGCGCACGCCCACGTCGTCGAGCTTGTCGGCCGGCACCGCCACGGTCATGTCGCCGTGGGCCATGCGGAGCACCAGGTACTCGGTCTCGGTGCCGAAGGCCTCGCGCATCTCCCGCCGTTCGATCACTGCAGCACCGTGATGCGGGTACACCACCCGGTCGCCGACGTCGTAGCTCATGACTCTCCCTGCGCTCGCCCTCCGTCCAAGTGTGGCACCTCGGCGGGCCGGTTACTCACTCGGGCGCGGCGACCGGCGCCGTGGACGCCGATGAGGAGACGCGGAACACCAGGTCGGCCGTCGCCACCAGCTCCACCTCGCCGCCGGGTCCCACGCTGCGCACCTCGGCGTGGCAGAACACCATGGAGCGTCCCCGGTGCTCCACCCAGGCCTCGGCCACGATGTCGCGCCCGACGACGGGCCGCAGGAACCGCACGCCGAGCTGGACGGTGGCCATGCGCGGGTGCACCTCGTAGTGCGTGGCGACGGCCGGCACCACACACGTGTCCACCAGCGCGGCGATGAGGCCGCCGTGCATCACACCCTCCGGCTGGCGGAGGACCTCGCGCCACGGCAGCCGCAGGCGGGCGTAGTCGCTGCGGAGATCCTCGACGACCATGCCGATGTGGTTGGGGAAGTAGTCCTCTTCCCAGTCGCAGAACTTCGCCCAACGGCGCCGCACGTCGTCGGGCAGCGGCCCGAAGCGCCCGGCGTTGGGGGCGGTGAGGTCGGTCGGGGTGCTGCGGTCGGCGGACGGTGGCTGGGGCGCGCTCACAGGACGTCCAGCTTGGCGACCCGGCCGGCGTGACGGCCCCCCTCGAAGTCGGCGTCCAGGAAGGCGTCGAGAGCGGCCAGGGCGACGGAGTCCTCCAGGAGACGCTGGCCGAAGCACACCACGTTGGCGTCGTTGTGCTGCCGGGCGAGCGCGGCCGAGGTGCTGTCGTGCACCACCGCGGCCCGGACGCCGGAGACCTTGTTGGCGGCCATGGCTATGCCGATGCCGCTGCCGCAGACGCAGACGCCGAGAGCGGCCTCTCCGGCGGCCACCGCCCGGCCCACCGCGGCACCGAAGTCGGGATAGTCGACGCGGTCCTCGCTGTCGGTGCCCAGATCGGTGACCTCGTGGCCCCGCTCAGCGAGACGCTCGGCCAGGACCCTCTTCAGCCGGTATCCGGCATGGTCGGACCCGGTGGCGACGCGCACGGTCGAGATTGTATGGGGGTGTCCCCCACCCTCGGTTGTCGTGTCCTAGAGATCTAGTGGCCCGGGGCGGAGGATCTTCAGTTGTCCTTCTTGCCAGGCCACGACAGTGGAGGCCTCGCCGGTGCAGGGGCCTCCGTCGATGGCTGCTGCGATGCGGACGTCGGACTCGAGATCGGGGGTCAAGGCGGCCAGAACCTCGCTCGCGTTCGTGGGGGTTTGCTGGGCGTGGCGGTTGGCGCTGGTGGTTGCCAGGGGGCCGACTTCGGCGAGCAGGCGGCAGAGCCAGGGGTGGTCGGGGCAGCGGACGCCGACAGTGTCGAGGTCTCCGCCGACCTGGGGGCCGGCGGACCTGCGGCGCGGCAGGACCACCGTGAGCGGACCCGGCCAGTGGCGGTCCATGAGTTCGGCGAGGGCCGGTGGCACCGACTCGGCGAGCGACTCTGCGGCTGGCCTGTCCGCTACGAGCACTGCGATGGAGCGATCGTCGGGCCGAGCTTTCAGCACGAACAGGTCCTCCTCGGCCTCGGAGGTCAGCGCCGCCAGGCCGTAGACGGTGTCGGTCGGGACCAGCACGACACCCCCGGCGCGCAGCGCCGCGGCGGCCTCCTCCAGCGCCCGCTGCGGCTCGACCCGCAGGTCGATCAGCTCGGGGCCTCCCCCGACGGATCCGGCCGGGGGACTCATGCCGGGCGGCGGGCGACGAGGACGCGGTCGGTGCCGGCCAGGTCGGGGTGCACGGCCACTTCGGCCAGACCGGCCGAGGTGGCCAGGCGCTCCACGCGGCCCGCGGTGCCGTCGGACAGCTCCAGCACGACGGCGCCGCCCGGGGCCAGCCACTCCGGTGCTCCGGCAAGGATCTCCTCGGTGGCCTCGAGGCCGGTGCGGCCCGAGTACAGCGCCACCGGCGGCTCGTGGTCGGCGATCTCCCGAGGCAGCGAATCGCTGCCGTCGGCGACGTAGGGCGGGTTCGAGACGATGACGTCGAAGCACCCCCGCGCCTCGGGCGGCAGTGCCTCGTACCAGGAGCCCTCCGCCAGCCGCACCCGCGCCGCGGGGCGGCCCAGGCCGGCCAGGTTGGCGCTCGCCACCGCCAGGGCCTCGGCCGACACGTCGGTGCAGATCACCTCCACATCGACCCGCTCGGCCGCCAGCGACAGCCCGATGGCACCCGAGCCACACCCCAGATCGGCGGCGAGCAGAGTCGGGTTCGACAGAGCCCCGGCGCGGCGTTGAAGTTCGTCGAGGGCGCAGCCGGTGACGATCTCGGTCTCGGGGCGGGGGATCAGCACGCGGGGGTCCACGAACAGGTCGAGGGTGCGGAACCCCCAGGAGCCCAGCACGTACTGCAGCGGCTCGCCCGCGATGCGCCGCGCGAGCATCGAATCGAACGAGGCCACGCCCCGCCGGGTCGCGGGCCGGTCCAACTCGCGGTGCCAGGCGGCGTCGTCGCAGCCGGCGGCGGCCACCGCGATGCGCCGAGCCTCGACACCGGCCGAGTCCACTCCCGCAGCCGCCAGCCGCTCGGTGGCCTCCGCGAGCAACTCCCGCCAGAGCACGAGCCCGCCGACCTGAGGGCCGCTCACGGTCGTCCCGGCTCAGGGGGCGGCTGCGGCCAGCGCCTGCTCGCGGTCGTGGCGGGCAAGCGCCTCGATGATCTCGTTCAGGTCGCCCGCCAGGACCCGGTCCAGCTTGTAGAGGGTGAGACCGATGCGGTGATCGGTGACCCGGTTCTCCTTGTAGTTGTAGGTGCGGATCTTCTCCGAGCGCCCGCCCCGGCCGATCTGGCTGCGCCGCTGGTCGGAGGCTTCGGCAGCGGCCCGCTCCTGCTCTAGGCGCAGCAGCCTGGCCCGCAGCACCTGCAGCGCCTTGTTGCGGTTCTGCAGTTGGCTCTTCTCGTCCTGCATGCTCACCACCAGGCCGGTTGGCTTGTGGGTGACCCGCACGGCGGAGTCGGTGGTGTTCACCGACTGGCCGCCCGGCCCCGAGGAGCGGAACACGCTTATCTGCAGGTCGGCCTCGTCGATCTGCACCTCCACC
>JAPPKQ010000424.1 GCA_028819945.1 bacterium
AGGTTGCCGAGGCCGCCCGCTTGGCAGGCTGGGTGCGCCGGCGGGGCGCCGCGGCCGCGCTGCTGCCCGAGGACTGGGCGCGAGCCGCCGCGGGCGGGGTGGCGGTGGGGACGCGCGGCGCGGTGTTCGGCCCCATGCCCCGGCTCGGCGCCGTCGTCGTCCTCGACGAGCACGACGAGGCTCTGGTGGCCGAGGATTCGCCCACCTGGAGCGCTCGCGAAGTCGCCGTGGAGCGGGCCCGCCGCGCCGGTGTGCCGTGCGTGCTGGTCTCGCCGCTCCCCACCCTGGAGGCGCAGGAACTGGCGTCGGGAGACATGCTGAGCGTGCCGCGCCCCACCGAGCGGGAGGGCTGGCCGAGCCTGGAGGTGGTGGACCAGCGCGACCCGGAGGTCGCCCGCCGTGGCCTGTTGAGCGAGACGCTCGTGGCGAGGCTGCGATCCAGCAGCGGCGCGGTCTGCGTGCTGAACCGCAGGGGCCGGGCACGGCTGCTGGCGTGCGCCTCCTGCGGCGACCTGGTGGTCTGCGACGCCTGCGGGGCGGCCGCCGGAGAGAGCGGCGACACGAGCGGCTTGGACTGCCCGCGCTGCGGCGAGCGGCGACCGCGGGTCTGCTCCGGCTGCGGGGCCACCCGCCTGAAGACCCTGCGACCGGGTATCGCCAAACTCCGCGACGAGCTGGAGGTGCTGCTCGGCGAGCAGGTGACCGAGGTCAGCGGTCGGACCCGTTCATCAGGTGAACCGGACGACCTTGCCTCCCGCGTGGTCATCGGCACCGAGGCGGCGCTGCACCGGACCGCCGGCGCCGACCTGGTGGCCTTCCTTGACTTCGATCAGGAACTCTCGGCGACGCGCTACCGGTCCAACGAGCAGGCGCTGGCCCTGTTGGCCCGCGCCGCCCGGCTGGTCGGCCCTCGCAGCGGCGGAGGCCGGATCCTGGTGCAGACCCGCCAGCCCGACCACCCGGTCCTGCAAGCCGCCGGAACGGCCGATCCGGAGCTGCTCAGCAGCCACGACCGGGCTCTGCGGAGCCAGCTCGGCTTCCCCCCGTTCGGCGCCCTCGCCGAGATCGCCGGCGCGGCGGCCGGCGCCTTCGTGGAGCGGCTGGGTCGCCCCCTCGGCCTCGAGATCTCCGAACTGGGCGAGAACCGCTGGGTCGTCCGGGCAGCGGATCGGGATCGTCTCCTCGACGCCCTCGCTGCAGTCGAGCGCCCCCCGGGCCGCCTCCGCCTCGCCATCGACCCCCTCAGGTTCTGACGCACCCCGCCCCCCGACCGGACACTGCGGATCCCCGCCGGGCCGCCGGATGGCCGCCGGTATGCTGCGGCGGTGCGGGGGCTGGCGGTCGAACACGATCCGACGGGGCACGCGGCGCTGGTCGGCAAGGCCCTCGAACGGCGGGGTGTGGAGTTGGAGCCGTTCCGGGTGGTGGCCGACGTGGCGAACCCCGTCAGCGATCGCCAGTTTCCCGACCCCGGTGACTACGACCTGGTGGTCGTCCTGGGTGCGATCTGGTCGGTGTACGACGACGCCAGGATCGGCACCTGGATCCACCGCGAGCTGGACTTCGTGAGAGAGGTGCACGAAGCCGGGGCAGCGGTCCTCGGTGTCTGCTTCGGCGGCCAGGTCCTGTCGGCGGCTCTCGGGGGCACGGTGTCGCGGGCACCGGCTCCGGAGTTCGGCTGGATGAGCATCGACACCGACGAGCCCGACGGCCTATCTCCTGGACCGTGGTTCCAGTGGCACTACGACCGCTTCACGGTCCCCGAGGGCGCCACCGAGCTTGCCCGCAATGCCAACGGGTCGCAGGCGTTCCGCGAGGGTCGGAGCCTCGGGCTGCAGTTCCATCCCGAGGTGGACGGCTCTCTGCTGGGCGACTGGATCGGATTCGGGGGCGACGAGCTGCGCGCCCACGGCATCGACACCGATGCCCTGGCCGCCGAGACGGCCCGGATCGAGCCCACGGCGGCCCGGCGCACGCAGCGGTTGGTGGACTGGTTCCTCGAGGATGTCGCGGGGCAGTGAACCGCCGACCGCTCTCTCCGGTCGACATCTGTAGCCACGACGTCTACGAGCAGGCCATCCCGCACGAGGCGTTCGCCCGCCTGCGGCGCGAGATGCCGGTGGCCTGGCACCCCGAGCCGGGCGACAATGCAGGCTTCTGGGCGGTGACCCGCTGGGCCGACCTGGTGGCGGTCCACCGTGACCACGAGACGTTCTCCTCCCAGGTCGGCGGCACCGAGCTGGAGGAGCTGGAGCGCGACCCCGAGGCCCGCGAGGCCCGGCGCACCATGCTGGAGACCGACCCGCCCGAGCACACCCGGCTGCGCCGCATGGTGTCGCGCAACTTCACGCGCCGCAGCATCGACCGGTGGGCCGGCGACGCCCGGGAGATCATGGCGCGGGTCCTCGACGGGGCGCTGGACGGGGCCGAAGTCAACGGAGCCGGTGCCGAGGTGGAGTTCGTGAGTGCCGTGGCCCGCCCGCTGCCGATCCTGATGATCAGCCGCATACTCGGGGTGCCCGACGGCGACACCGGCAGCCTCTTCGAATGGGCCGACCGGATCATCTACCACGCCGACCCCGACTACTCCGAGGTGGTCTTCGACAAGGAGGACACCGACCCGTACCGGCTGCTGCCGTTCCGCAGCC
Source organism: bacterium (assembly GCA_028819945.1). Lineage (GTDB taxonomy): Bacteria > Actinomycetota > Acidimicrobiia > Acidimicrobiales > CATQHL01 > VXNF01. Next base: position 2,649 of record JAPPKQ010000424.1, read on the forward strand.
CCACGTCGGAGAGGGTGTTCGCCTACGCCCGGCAACTCGCCGACGGTAAGCGCCGCCACCCGGCCGACGACGTGGTGTCGCTGCTGGTGGCCGCCGACGAGCTGTCGCCGCAGAACTTCAACACGCTGTTCCTGCTGCTGGTCATCGCCGGCAACGAGACGACCCGCCATGCGCTCAACGGTGGCGCCGTGGCGCTCGCCGAGCGCCCCGACGAGCTGGCGCGCCTGCGCGCCGACCCCGACCTTCTCACCGCTGCCGTCGAGGAGGTTCTGCGCTACTCCTCCCCGCAGATCCATTTCCGTCGCACGGCCGTCGCCGACACCGAGATCGCCGGTGTGCCCGTGGCGGCGGGGGACAAGGTCGTGACCTGGTACCTGTCCGCCAACTACGACGAGGAGGTCTTCGCCGACCCCTACACGCTGGATCTGGGCCGCGAGCCCAACCGCCACGTCACCTTCGGCGGGGGAGGGCCGCACTTCTGCCTGGGGTCGTGGCTGGCCCGGTTGGAGGTGCGCGTGTTCCTGGAGGAGTTGCTGGCCAGGAACCTGCGCCTCGAGGTGTGCGGGGAGGTCTCCCGGGTGCGCTCCAACTTCATCAACGGCCTGAAGCGGTTGCCGCTGCGGCTCGCCGCCGGCTGAGCCACAGCGGTCGCCCCCACAGGCAGGAGGCCGGCCGATACGCCGGCGGGCGTCGTCTAGCAGTTAC
>JAPPKQ010000029.1 GCA_028819945.1 bacterium
GCGCACACGTCGGTGGACGGGTCGTCGCCGACGTTCGGCACCTTGGTGGCGGTCATCGTGCCGTCGTCGCTCACGCACACCAGGTCGGTGAACGTGCCCCCGACGTCGACGCCCACGTGGAAGACGTTCGTCATCGTCCCTCCTCTCGGGTGGCCGGAGTCGCGACGAGCACATCGGAGCGATAGCAGGCCGCGTGCCGCTGCGCCGACAGTTCCACGAGAGGTGGGTACGTTACCGCACACTCCGCGGTGGCGATCGGGCAGCGCGGGTGCAGGTGGCACCCATCAGGCAGGTGGATCGGGCTGGGGATCTCGGCCTCCAGCCGGAAGTCCGGCAGCGCCGCCGCCGGGTCGGGGTACAGCACCGACGACAGCAGGGCCTTGCTGTAGGGATGCCGCTGGTCGGCGAACAGCTCCGCGGTCGGAGCCACCTCGACGATCTTCCCCAGGTACATCACCGCGATCCGAGAGCAGACGCTGCGCACCGCGGTCAGGTCGTGGGAGATGAACAGGTAGGCCATGCCCAACTGATCGCTGATCTCGTTCAGCAGGTCGATGATCTCCGCCCGGATGGCGATGTCCAACTGCGACGTGGGTTCGTCCAGGACGACGAGGTCGGGCTCGGTGCCGATCGCCCGGGCGATGCCGGCGCGCTGTGCCTGCCCGGCGCTGAGCTGGTGGGGGAACTTGTCGCCGTCGGCCTCGCTGAGGTGCACCATGTTCAGCACTTCGCGCACCCGCTCGTTCCGCTCGCGGCGTCCCATGCCACCCACCCGCAGGGGCTCGTCGATGTTGCGCGCCACCGACGTCGACGGGTTGAGCGAGGCGTGCGGTTCCTGGAAGACCATCTGGATGCGGCTCCGCAGCGGGCGCATGTCCGCTTCGGACATCTCCGAGATGCGCTCGCCGGCGAAGTCGATGGAACCGGCGGTCGGCTCGATCAGGCGCAGCACCAGCCGTCCGACCGTCGTCTTCCCCGAGCCGCTCTCGCCGACCAGCCCCAGCGCCTCCCCGCGGGCCACGTCGAAGCCGACGCCGTTCACGGCGTGCACGTTGAGGTGCCGCGCCCCCCGCACCGGGAAGTACTTGACCAGGTCCCGCACCGACAGCAACGGCTCGGCGGCCGGATCCTCGGCGGCCCCGGCGCCGGCCGCCGGGGCACTCTCGCCGACCGCCGACGTCATCACTCTCCCCAGCAGGTCGCGGCTGTACTCCTCGTTCGGCCGGTCGAAGAACTCGACCACCGGCGTGTGCTCGACGAGGGACCCGTTGCGCATGACCGCCAGGTCGTCGCAGTACTGGGCGACGATGCCCAGGTCCCGCGTCACGATCATCGTGGCCGATCCCAGGTCCGCCAGCAGTCGCCGCAAGAGGTTGAGCACCTGGCGCTGCACGGTGACGTCGAGGCCGGCGGTGGGCTCATCGGCGATGATCACGTCGGGCGAGTGCAGCAGCGCCATGGCGATCAGCACCCGCTGAGCCATGCCCACGCTGAGTTCGTGGGGGTGGGCGTCCTTGCGCCGTTCGGGATCGGGGATGCCGACCGATTCCAGGGCCTCGACGGCGCGCGCCGTGGCCTCGGGGGCCGTCACCTTCTCGTGCGCCGTGATCGCCCGCCCGAGCTGGTCGCCGATCGTGGTCAGCGGATCCAGCGAGGCGCCGGGATTGGAGCCGATGATGGCGATCTTCCTGCCCCGCACCCGGCGGAGGGAGCGCTCGTCGAGTGAGAGCAGGTCCTCCCCGTCGAGGAGCACCTCCCCGTCGATGACGCGCCCGGGGAAGCGCACCTGGTTTACGAGCGAGTGCACCAGCACGGACTTGCCGCAGCCGGTCTCGCCGACGAGGCCCAGCATCTGGCCCTCGTGCAGGTCGATGGACACGTCGCGCACCGCCTCGACCTCGCCGGCGTGGGTGAAGAACGTCGTCGAGACGCCGCCGGCGGAGAGGGCGACGCCGTTGCCGCTGCTCATCGTCGCTCCAGCGGGTTGATGGCCTGCCCCATGACCTCGCCCAGGAAGGCGAAGCCCAGGATCGTCCCTCCGAGCGCCAGACCCGGGAACACCGAGGGCCACCACTCGCCGGTGATGATGTGGCGTCCCCCGGAGGCCACCATCAGGCCCCACTCGGGCGTCGGCGCGGCCACGCCGGCGCCGACGAAGCTCAGGCCGGCGGTCAGCAGGATGGCGAAGCCCAGGGTCACCGAGGCCTGCACGAACGCCGGCGAGATCACGTTGGGCATGACGTTTCCGAAGGCGACGCGCAGGGGTGTCCCGCCGGCGCAGCGGGCCGCCTCCACGAACGGCATGCGCCGCAGTCCCAGGATCTGACCGCGGATCAGCCGGGCGAAGATGGGCGCGTTGACGAAAGCGATGGCGATGCCCACGTTCAGGGCGCCCGAACCGGCGGCGGCGACGAGCACGAGGGCGAGCACGAAGACGGGGAAAGCCTGGAAGATGTCCAGGATGCGCATGATGACCTCGGACACCGCGCCGCCGAGGCCGCGCCGCTCGCCGAAGCAGCCCGCGATCACACCCAGGATCACGCCGATGGCCATCGACGCGGCGGTGGCCGCGAACGCCACGGGGATGTCGGTGCGGGTGGCGGCGATGACCCGCGAGAACACGTCCAGGCCGGTGGCGTCGGTGCCGAACCAGTGGGCGGCGCTGGGAGGTTCCAGGATGAGCCCCGGGAACGTCTTCTCGGGGTCGTAGGGGATGATCCACGGGGCGATGATCGTCACGATCAGCACGCCGGACACCATCACGAGGCCGAAGATCCCGGCGGGACGGCTCAAGACGAACCGCAGGTAATACCGGAACGGGCTCTCGCGCCGGCCGGTCAGGGGCGCCGGCCCCGCCGTGGTGTCGATGGGCTCGATCGGTTCCATCAGGCTGCCCTGATCCGCGGGTCGACCAGGTAGTGGACGACGTCAACGAGCAGGAAGATGAAGATCGACACGACGGTGGCGACCAGCACGAAGCCCTGGATGGCGTTGAAGTCCGAGTTGGAGATGGCGAGCACCGCGTACTGGCCCAGCCCGCCCCAGGAGAAGATCGTCTCGACCAACACGGCGCCGCCGATCACGAAGCCGTAGGTGATGCCCGCCAGCGTGATGACCGGCGGCAGCGAGTTCTTGAACGCGATCCAGAGCTGGGTGCGCTCGCCGACGCCGGCGGACTTGACCTGCTGGACGAACTCGGAGTCCAGGTTCTTGGTGACGTTGGCCCGCGTCATCTTGAGGATCGGCGCCCCGTAGACGAACACCAGCGTGATGACCGGTAGGACGAGGTGCACCACGGCGTCACGTAATCGCCTCCAGTCGGCGGCGATGATGCTGTCGAGGGTGTAGAG
>JAPPKQ010000477.1 GCA_028819945.1 bacterium
CGGGCGCGACGGCCGACGACAGTGTTGATGAGCCTGACGGGTCGGTGCAGGCTGCGGTGATCGCTGGTGATGGGTATGTGGTGTCGTCGTCTCATGCGTCGGCATCGGTGGCGGTGGCCGACGACGACGTGACGGTGGTGTCGATCACCGCAGGCGACGCAATCACCGAGGGCGACGATGCGTCGTTCACGGTGTCGGCGTCGCCGAAGCCCGCCTCGCCGCTGGCGGTGAAGGTGCGGGTCCCCGCTTGGGGATGGGGGGTGACGGCGGGGACGCGAACGGTCACGGTGCCCACCACAGGCAGCGCCACGTTCACGGTCGCGACGGCCGACGACAGTGTTGATGAGCCTGACGGGTGGCTCGGTGCCTGGGTGCTGCAGATCAGCGGCCTCGGCTACACAGTGTCGCCGTCTCAGGCGGTGGCGACCGTCTGGGTGGCCGACAACGACCCGCCGGCCGAGCAGCAGGTCGGGGGTCCGCCGTTTGTGGTGCCGGCTGATTGGTCTTTGGCGCCGCCGGGCGCGGCTGAGGGCGACCGGTTCCGCCTGCTGTTGCGGACCTCGACGAAGCGCGACGCGGCGTCGTCGGACATCGCCGACTACGACGCGCACGTGCGGGCGGCGGTGGCGGCGGGCCACGCCGACGTCCGGGCCTACAGCGACGAGTTCTTGGCGGTCGGCTCCACCGCGAGTGTCGACTTGCGGGATCATCTGGGCTTCCGTGAGAACGGCGGGTGGGTGTCGGGGGTGAAGGTCTGGTGGCTGGACGCCTCGGGCAACGGCAAGCTGGTGGCGAACGACTACCAGGACTTCTGCGACCAGGAGGGCACGGCTGTCGACCCCGCGATCTGGTGGAAGGCCGACGTGCTGGCGGACATGCGCGACGAGTCTGGACTGGCCGCCAACGGCGACAGGCCGTGGACGGGCTCGACCAACTACTGTGTGTCCACGCATCGGGGCAACAACGCGCTGGTCGGCCTCGGCAGCTCCAGGGTGAGTTTCGGCGCGCACCGCGAGGGCCGCTACTACGGTCCGCTCAGCGACGGCGAGGCCGCGCCGTCGCAGCAGCGCCCGCTGTACGCTCTGTCGCCGGTCTTCGAGATCGCCGCCGACGAGTCCGAGCCGAAACCGCAACAGCAGCCTCCCCCCACGCCGACGGTGAGCATCGCTGCGGATGCTGTGAGCGTGACTGAGGGCGGTGCTGCCGGTTTCACGGTGTCGGCCAGCCCGAGACCGGCCGCGGCGCTTTCGGTCGAAGTATCGGTGGCGGCTGTGGGTGCGTACGGCGTCTCGACCGGGGTGCGGACGGTGACGGTGCCGACTTCGGGCAGCGTCACGCTGACGGTGGCCACCACCGATGACAGCGTCGACGAGGCCGACGGTTCGGTGACCGCGACGGTGACGAGCAGCAGCGGCTACGACGTGTCCTCGACGCAGGCGTCCGCGACTGTGGCGGTGTCTGACGATGACTTGCCGCCGACGCCGACGGTGAGCATCGCTGCGGATGCTGTGAGCGTGACTGAGGGCGGTGCTGCCGGTTTCACGGTGTCGGCCAGCCCGAGACCGGCCGCGGCGCTTTCGGTCGAAGTATCGGTGGCGGCTGTGGGTGCGTACGGCGTCTCGACCGGGGTGCGGACGGTGACGGTGCCGACTTCGGGCAGCGTCACGCTGACGGTGGCCACCACCGATGACAGCGTCGACGAGGCCGACGGTTCGGTGACCGCGACGCTGGTGGACGGCGCCGCCTACGACCTGGGCGCGACCAAGACGGCCACGGTCGCGATCTTCGATGACGACTTGCCGCCGTTGCCGGTGGTGAGCATCACCGCAGGCGGCGGCGTCACCGAGGGCGGATCGGCGGTGTTCACGGTGTCGGCCTCGCCGAAGCCGGCTGCGGCGTTGTCGGTGAAGGTGTCGGTGGCGGCTGTGGGCGACTACGGCGTCACGACCGGGACGCGCACGGTGACGATCCCCACGTCGGGCAGCGCGACGCTCACGGTGACGACGACGGGCGACAGCGTCGACGAGCCCGACGGCTCGGCGACCGCGACGGTCACCGGCGGCGGCGGTTATGAGGTGTCGTCGGCCAAGGGGTCTGCGTCGGTGGCGGTGGCCGATGACGACGATCCGCCGTTGCCGGTGGTGTCGGTCACCGCAGGCGGCGGCGTCACCGAGGGCGGATCGGCGGTGTTCACGGTGTCGGCCTCGCCGAAGCCGGCTGCGGCGTTGTCGGTGAAGGTGTCGGTGGCGGCTGTGGGCGACTACGGCGTCACGACCGGGACGCGCACGGTGACGATCCCCACGTCGGGCAGCGCGACGCTCACGGTGACGACGACGGGCGACAGCGTCGACGAGCCCGACGGCTCGGCGACCGCGACGGTCACCGGCGGCGGCGGTTATGAGGTGTCGTCGGCCAAGGGGTCTGCGTCGGTGGCGGTGGCCGATGACGACGATCCGCCGCGCCGGGAGGCGGAGCTGTCGGTCGCGGATGCGTCGGCAGTGGAGGGCGACCGGATTTTCTTCGAGGTGGCGCTGTCTGAGGCGGTGGCCCATGAGGTGCGGGTGGCGTTCCGGGCGCGGTGGGGCGGCGACGGGGACCGCTATGCGAGCCCGTGGCGGGACTTCTGGGCGATGAGCGGCGAGGTGGTGTTCGAGCCCGGCGAGACCTCTGCGACGGGGATGGTGCTGCTCGAGGACGACGCCCGGTCCGAGGCCGACGAGGTGTTCGAGATCGCGCTGTCGAATCCCCGGGGCGCGGTGATCGCGGACGGCACCGCCACCATGACCATCCAAGACAACGACTGAGGCCAAGGCCGGGGTGGCCTCCGCCCTTGTGGTTCGTCGCCTGCATGAACGCGAGATGCCCGTATCCTGCACCCGACGCACTCTGAGGGACTGGCCGTTGGGCAGGTGGGCGCACCCCTGCGAGCGGGCGACGGGATAGTGGGATCAACGGTAGGACGGCCCGAGCCCAACACGCTGTACAAGGGGGTCGCAGCGGCGGAGGTCGAGCGCGTCCGCCTGGCGCGACGCCGACCGGCAGCGGCTGGTTGGGCCGTGGCTTGGGCTGTGCTGGTTTAGTGTGAGTCGGCGGTTCGCTCGATGCGCACGAGCAGCGCTGCTGAGGGGGTGACGGTGCCGTTGAGGTAAGTGCTGAGCCGTGATGCGCTGGTGCCGATTGCTGCTGCGAACTCTGCCTTGGTGGTTCCGGCGCGCTCGGCGGCGTCCTGGATGCGGGCGGCCACGTGGGCCCGGTCGGCGCGTTCGGCTTGTTTGCGGGCGTGCTCGATGGCCAGCGCGAACAGCGTGCTGGCGCCGTCGGGGTCGCGGTAGGCGAGG
>JAPPKQ010000305.1 GCA_028819945.1 bacterium
ATATGACCCAACTCGTGCGTTATCGCCCACTCATAATGCTTCGGATCGTTGGTAGTGATCTGCACCAAGTCTCCGGTTACTGTCGGTGGATACGGTCCTATAATCACATTCCAAGCACAGCCAACGTTAGCTTCACATTTCTTACCGTCTGACTTCACATCTTCTTTTGCAGGTACCACATATATTATGCCATATTCTTTTACTATACCACGTTCTTTATCTTCTATTGTCACGGGTACAACGCATGACTCAGTAAAGATCGGGCGTATGGTCCCTTTCTTGCGATCGGCGGATGGACCAGCCGCTTTGTTCCAAGCACCAACGGCGTTGCTCAGCGCTGTGTCGAACGCGGCCTGATTCTCCGGGGCTGGCGTGTCCTTTGGCGTTTCTTCATCTGAAGGGGTAGTGTCGCAGACATGGATTGTGGCGCCCTTAAGCAAAAACTGGTGCAGTCCCACTCGAACTTCGTCGGGAAGGCCCGGATATGGTCGCCAAGACTGCCCCCGTCCGCGGAGCGCAGCGTCATAGACGATTCCAGCGGGCCGAGCCGCCGAAGCGGCGAGCGCATCGAAGTTGCGGGATACTGTGGCCGCGGCGTCCGGTGTCTCGATGCTGCGACTGTTCTCTGCACCCGTTCGCCAGTCCAGGGTGATCGTAGAGTTGGTCGCTGTGTCCGCGAAGTGGGCGTATTCGCCCATGCTGATGCCTTCGAAGCGTAGGTCGAGTCCGGCGGGCAGGGTTATGTGCGCCCATGCGTCGGGGTCGCCAATGACGTAGGTCCGCCCGGCGCGCATGGTGCCGCCGTTGTAGGCGGTGGTGTAGACGTCCTCGGCGACGGTGAAGGTGACTTCGGCGGCGGCGGTGGCGCCGTCGGCGTCTCTGACCGCGAGGCGGACGGTCTTGGGGCCCGCCTCGACAGCGTTGGCCCTCGCGGCCACGTCGTTGAGGTTCACGCCCGCTCGGGCGCAACTCACCTCCACCTCGCCGCCGCCCGCCGCCGGCAAGGACAGGCGGGTACCGGCCGCGGGGGAGTCCGTCGCCGGGGCGCCCGCCGCGCCGTCGCCGACGACGACGGTGTACGGCCCGCGGCCGCCGCTGACCGTGTAGGCCACCTCGACGGACGCGACGCCCTCGCGGCCCAAAGTCGAAGCGCCCGCCCCGGCCGCGCTCCCCGCCGCCGAAGAGGAAACGACCACCGGGCGGCCCTCGCCGGTGAGGCAGTACGCCGGCGCGGCCGCCGCGACCTTCAACCCGGAGACGACCGCGACATTGAACGTCTGGGACACCGAGCCGGCCGAGTTGGCGGCGAAGACGGTCACGGTCACGGCGCCGGCGGAGAGAGCGGTCAGCGACACGACCGAGCCGGCCACGGCGACGGCGAGCCTCGTCTCGTCGCTCGACGTAGCCTCGTAGGAATCCACGACGCCGGCGAAACCCGCCGCCACGTCGACCGCCGCCGCCGATCCCGCCTCCAACGTCCGCGCCGCCAACGCCCCGGCGACGGTGGGCGCAGCGGGAGGATCGGCGGCCACGGTGACCGTCAGCGACGAGCTGGCGCTGCCGCCGGCGTTCGTCGCGGTGTACCTCACCGCCGCCGATCCCGCGCCCACGCCGGTCACCGACATCACCGAACCCGACACCGACACCGACGCCACACCCTCGTCGCTGCTCGCGGCGCTGTAGGCGACCACAGTGCCGGCGAACACGGCCGCCAGAGCCACGCTCTCCGCCGCGCCGACGTGCAGCGACCAATCCCCCAACGCCTCCCGCAGCGTCGGAGCCGGCACCGCCTCGACCCGCACCGCGAACCGCTGCCACGCACTCCCCGCCGAATTCGTCGCCTGCACCGTCACATGAGCGTCCCCCACCGCCACGCCGCGAAGCGACACCACCGAACCCGACACCACCACCGACACCACGGCCTCGTCGGAAGACCGCGCCGCATACGAATCAACCGAACCCGAGAACCCGACCGACGCGTCCACCGACACCGTCGCCCCCACCGCCACACCCACACCCGACAACACGCCGCTCGCGACCGGCGGGGAGACCTCCGCGACCGCCGAAGCCGGCAACGCGGCGCACACCAGCGCGCACACCAACACCAAGCCGCCCGCACGGCGCCAGCCCGCCGACCGCAAACAAGCGAAAGCGCCCATGCCCCTCCTCCGCGCGTACCGTCACGAAACTAGCACGCGGCAGGCATCCGACCGGCCGCAAATAGCTCTCGAGAAGCACGAATCAGCAGGGCCGACCGCGGACGCGCACCCCCTCTCTCATCGCCCAGCCGACCCGGGGACGCGCGGCCGGCGGGTGGGCGATTGAGCCGACTTCCGGGACACCCCGGCGGGCCATAATCTGACCGGGCGGCAGAACACACCAGCACAGACATCCGAAGGAGGGCGTCATGCAGCGACCGATCGAGGTGATGGGTGAGGGGCTCGGACACCCCGAGGGTCCGGACGTGCTGCCCGACGGGCGCGTGGTGTTCGTGGAGACCTACAAGAGCGACGTGAAGGTATGGGAGGAGGGCAAGGGGATCTCCGTCTACGGCTACTGCGGGGGCGGCACCAACGCCTGCGTCGTCGGCAGCGACGGCGACGTGTACGTCACCCAGAACGGCGGCACGGTCGGAGCCTGGAAGGCACGCGATCAGGTGACGCCGTCGATCCAGCGGATCCGCCCCGACGGCACCGTCAGCTACCTGGTGACCGAGATCGAGGGTATGCCGCTCAATGCGCCCAACGACCTGGCCTTCGGGCCGAACGGCTCGCTCTACTTCACCGACTCCGGCGAGTGGGACCAGGTCAACAAGCCCGACCCGAGCCGCATCTTCGAGGTCTTCCCCGACGGAGGTGGGCGGGTGCTGCAGGAGCTGGAACCCGTCTACACCAACGGCTGCGCGGTGGACCCCGACGGCAGCGTCGTCTGGGTGGAGTCGTACACCCTCGAGGTCCGCCGCCGGCGCCCCGACGGCACCATCGAGCACATCTGCACGCTCCCCGACGGCCACATCCCCGACGGCTTCAAACTCGACGCCGAGGGCAACTACTGGATCACCGGGTTCATGTCCGGCGTCATCGACGTCATCGCGCCCGACGGCACCTACCTGGACTACCTGGAGTGCCCGTACGTGCCGCTGAACTGCTGCTTCGACGGCACCGACATGTGGGTCACCGACTTCGGCGACATCACCGAAGTCACCGCCGAAGCACCCATGATCGGCCGCCTGCTCCGCGTCGAACTCGGCGTGGAGGGCATGGAGCCCTTCCGAGGCTCCGTCGCCTGAGCGCGGCGCCGCTAC
>JAPPKQ010000076.1 GCA_028819945.1 bacterium
GTATGGGCAAGGCGATGCGGCTGTACGCCGCCGCCTTGCCGGGGCCGCTGGGCCGCGGCCCGCAACCCGTTGCCGGCTGGACGCCGGCAAGGGCGCCGGCCGGCGCCCTAAGAGCCGGGCGCCCACAGGCGCCCGTCAGGTGCGCGCCGCTGCACGCGGCACGCCGGTGAAGGCCGGCGGTCTCCCGCCGGCCGTTGCCCGTGCCCTTACTCGGCACGGCCTGGAAGCCCCCACGCGCCCACCGCCGCCACGGGCAGCCGGCCTCCCGTGTCCCCGCCGGACGCAGGGTCGTCCCGGTAATCCAGGCAGGGGTACGCGGACTGACGCTGCCGCCGCAGGCGGCACCCCGCGCAGCGCACAGGGTCATCCGTTTCGCGACACGCCCCGCAGGCCGCAATGCCCCGCGTGCAGCCGCATGCGATTGCGTTGGCTGTAATCTCACCGCATCCAACACAGCTTCCTTTCAGGTCATCCATGTTCTCCGCTCCTTCCTTATGGACGGGAGCGGACCGGGAAGGGCGGCGCCCCCCGGTCCACTCCGCATTGACGTGGACGGGGACGCTGCCCCGTGAACTACAGACGCATCGGCATCAGCAGGGCGAACAGCCCTGCGCAGTCCGACGACTCCACGGCGACCGGGCTTTCGCCCGCTTCGTCCGAGAATTTCAGTTGCACCCGAGCGGCCTCAGGCAGCCGCTCCAGCGCCTCGCTCAGGAACCTTACGTTGAGGCCGCACTCTGGCACCGTGCCGTCTACCGATGACGGCGCCAGCCGCTCGATCGCGCGGACGCCGAGGGCGGCGTCCTCTACCTCCAGGACCATCTCGCCATCCTCGATCGCCAGGCGCACGCGCCCCACCCGGCAGCCCTTCGTCAGGGCCGCCAGCCGCGACACCGCGCTACCCAGCGCGCCCTTGCCGATGGTCGCGCACCCGCAATACGTGGACGGTATCGCGCCCTCGTACGCTGGGTACGGTCCCTCGATCAGGTCGGCCCACAGCCTCACGGCACCGTTCACCCGCATGCACGCCGACTTCTCGTGCAGTTCCAGGGTGGCGGTGCCGCCGAGCTGCGAGCCCAGCCGCACGCCTTCCGACAGCAGCCGCGACGGCACGATGCCGCTCACGGGCTCCTCGCCGTCGGCCTCCAGCACGCTGCCGGGCGGCAGCGACGCCGCCTGGTAGCGCGCCAGCCGGTGGCCGTCGGTGGCCACCAGCTTCAGGCCGGCGCCGCCGGCCTCCACGTGCACCCCGTTCAGGGTGTAGCGCGTCGCATCGCCTGAGACCGCGTACGCGACCTTGTTGACCAGCGAAGCCGCCAGCGGCATGGCCGCCAGCCGGCCCTCGGGCAGCACGATGTCCGGGTACTCCCCGGCATCGCAGCCTGCCACCCGCACCTCCGACGACCCCGCCGCCAGACGCACGTCGTCAGCCGCCTTGCGGAGGCTGACGCGGCTGCCCGCCAGGGTCTTCAGCACGGTGCCCAGCGCCCGCGCCGGAACCGCAGCGGTTCCCGCCTCGGCGGTCTGGGCCTCGATGTCAACCTGGCACCACAGCGCCAGGTCGGTCGCCGTCAGCCGCACGTGTCCGTGACCGGCCGACAGGCAGATGCTCTGCAGGACCTTCTGGCCCGAGGAACCCTCGGCGAAGCTCTTGACAGTGTTCACGGCTTTCAACATCCGACTCCGTTCAAAGGTGATGTCCATGTGCTCCGTTCCTCCAGCGGAACGGACCGGCGGGGCGGCGCCCCCCGGTCCACTCCGCATAAGTGGACAGGGGGCGATACCCCCAACAGTCAGGCGTCAGGCACAGCTTGCCTTGCGCCTCTTCTCGAAACGATGCGACGGGCCAACATTGACCCACTCCCAGCACAGCCCGTTGCCGCAGCCGCAATGCCCACAGGGAAGAACCTCCTTCCCCGGTGCCTCGCAGCCGCACCACGATTCCTGTTCCCGTTCGCTCGACCGCCGCCAGATCGGGTCCGCCTCGCAGCCGTCGCAGGCGCTTCTACACCCGCAATGGCCGCACGGCAGAATCGATATGCGTGGACGGTCGCAACCACATCCGATCACCAGTTCCTCCGGGGAAATCCCCAGGGCAATGGCCCACGGATTCTGCTCGGCGGCAGCAAGCAGGAGCTTCAGTTCCCTGTTCTTCTCTTCCATCTCGACTTCCCAGACCCACACGTCATGTCGGGTCTCGAGGCCGCGACGACAGAAGCACTCGGAATCCTCCGAACGGAACGGCTCCAGCTTCCCGCAGACGAAATCGCTGATACTCGCCACAAGGGTCCTCAACATGTCCTTTCCTTCCCAAAGACAGGGCGGACCGGCCAGGCGATTGCCCCCGGTCCACCGCGTTCCAGTGGACGGGGACCTGGCCCCGTGGTGTCTAGGCCGCCGCTGCCGCCGGCTGCCCGGCGCCCCCTTCGGCCTCTTCAACCCCGGCCCGCCCGAGGATGTGGTCGGCGGCCTTCTGGGCCTGCGCCCCGGCAACCACCAACGCTTTCGGATCGGAGCTGAGGTACGTCAGCCAGCCGCCCAGGTAGGCGGCCGAATTCTCGATGGTGGGGTCGTCAATCCCGGCCTCCGCGCACAGGAAGGCGGCCCCCATCTCGGCGACCAGTTCTTCCTGGCTGTACACCGGGCTCCGGAACGGAGCGCCGGCGACAAGCGTCTTGCGGTTCAGCCGGTCGGCATGACCGGTCGAATGGGTGAGCTCGTGAAAGAGGGTAGAGTAGTATTCTTCCGACCCCACGAAGGTCTCACGCCTCGGCATGCGGATCTGGTCGACCGCCGGCCAGTAGCACGCCCGGTTTCCACCGTGTCGAACGGACGGCGGATCGGGCATCGCGGCAACGATCTCCTCGCACGCGGCGATCGGATCATTGTCTTTCACGGGTCCTTGAACCGGGGGATGCTTTTCGCGGAATGTGCCGATACCTGGACCAGCACACTGGTCCAAATTCACGACTCGATATGCCCGGATAATCCAGATCGGGCGGCGGGTGGAACCGTCGGCCTCGTCGGCCTCGACTTCCAGCGGATCGGCCTGGTCACTCTTCGGCAGCCACGGCTTGAAGAAGTGGCACCAGCTCACTTTCTCGCCCTTGATGATATGCCCGCCCAGGTCGTTGACCTGCTTCGGGGAAAACCACCAGGGGGATTCAAACCCCGCATGGCTGAGCAGAAAAACATTCAGCCCGCGGTAGTATCGACCGGACACCCCGTTGCGGGGCGCTCCGACCTTCGCGTGCCAGGGTTTCTGCCAAGGGACGACG
>JAPPKQ010000064.1 GCA_028819945.1 bacterium
GGCTTCCACACCGTCGGGCACCGGAACTCCTTCAGCCGGACTCTCATCAGGGAACTGCGGGCCGGCAAGGACGAGGACGTAACCAAGGCGTTCGCGGAGATGGTCGACCGGGCACAGGCGTGGCTGACCGCGCAAGGCCTCACGGAGGGCGTGTTGGCTTACACCTGCGACCTCCGCTTCCTGCGCCAGGGATACGAGATCGAGGTCGCCGTACCCACCGGTGACGGCGGCGAAGTGCTGATCGACGCCCTCGCCGAGCGCTTCCGGAGCGAGCATCAGCGTCTCTACGGGTTCATCCCCGAGGCCCCCATCGAGATGGTGAACGTGCGCGTCGAGGCGCGTGGCCCCGCTCCACGCAGCGATCGGGAGCCCCAGCGGGTGGTACACGGCGACGGCAGCGCGGCGCTCACCTCCACCGAGCAGGTCTACGAGCAGGGCCGCTGGGTGCCGGCGGGAGTGTTCCAGCGCGAGCGCCTGCGTGCGGGTGACGCCGTCGCCGGTCCGGCGATCATCACCCAGACCGACACGACCACCTTCGTTCACGGCGGCCACGTCGCGGTCGTCGACGCCTGGGCGAACCTCCTGATCGCACCAGAGGATTCCGGATGACCGCCGAGGCCGCAGCCGTGGATCTGGCGACGCTGGAGATCATCGAGAGCGCGCTCCTGAACATCCGCGAGGAGATGGACGCCGTGGTGCTCCAGTCGGCGATGTCGCCGATCATCCGCGAGCAGCACGACGAGTTCCCCCTCGTCACCGACGCGGCCGGCAACATGCTCGTGGGTCAGTTCGGTTCGTACGTGCCGCTGCTGCTGGAGACGTTCGGTGACGAGATCCGCAGCGGCGACGTCATCCTGCAGAGCGACCCGTATCTGTGCGGCGGTGCCATCCAGCACACGCCGGACTGGCTGGTGCTCGCCCCCATCGACTTCGACGGCGAGCGGGTGGGCTACGCCTCCATGTTCGGGCACGTTCTGGACTGCGGCGGCACCGTGCCCGGGAGCATGGCCGCCACCGCCACGTCGATCTGGGACGAGGGCATCCGCATCCCGCCGGTGAAGCTCTTCGCCGAGGACCGCCTGAACACCGACGTGCTCAGGATCATCCTCAACAACAGCCGCACACCGGAGATGAACGAGGCCGACCTCATGGCGCTCGTGGCGGCCTGCCGCACCGCGGCGACCCGGGTGCAGGACCTCTGCCGGCGCTTCGGCACCGACACCTACCGCAGCGCCTGCGACGCTCTGCTGCAGCGCACGCGGGACGCCATGGCCGCCATCATCGCCCGCCACATCCCCACCGAGCCGGTGAGCTTCGTCGACGTGGTGGACGACGACGGCCAGGGCAACGGTCCCTTCGAGATGAAACTCACGGTGTGGCGGGAGGGCGAGAAGGCCTTCTTCGACTGGACGGGCACCGATCCCCAGGCGCCCGGCCCCATCAACCTCGCCACCCACGAGGGAATGTTCAAGATGTTCGTGGGGATCTACCTCATCATGGCCTTCGACCCGGAGATCTCGTTCAACGAGGGCTTCCACGACCTGATCGAGGTGATCCTGGAGTCCGGCTCGCTGGTGAGCCCCGAGTTCCCCGCCCCGCTGGGCCTGCTGAACATCACCCTCGCCCGGCACTTCGACGTCATCCAGGGCGTGCTGGCGCTCTGCGCCCCCGAGTTCGCCGCCGGAGCCGGCTACGGATCCAGCCCCGCGCTGACCTACAGCGGCACCGACGACCGCGGCGAGTACTTCCAGCTCGGCGAGATCAGCTACGGCGGGCTTCCGGGC
Source organism: bacterium (assembly GCA_028819945.1). GTDB lineage: Bacteria > Actinomycetota > Acidimicrobiia > Acidimicrobiales > CATQHL01 > VXNF01. Next base: position 1,785 of record JAPPKQ010000064.1, read on the forward strand.
CGCCCCGCGGGCGACGGCATGGACGGGCATTCCTGGTGGCCGCTGTTCACCAACATCCCCACCGAGTACATCGAGAGCTACTTCCCGGTGACGGTGCAGACCTACCGCTCGATCCCCGACAGCGGCGGGGCCGGCCGCAATCGAGGCGGCAACGGGGTGGAGAAGGTGTACCGCTTCGACAGCGACGGCGAGATCACCATCCAGGACGACCGCTGGCAGAGCCGCCCCTGGGGATGGGCCGGCGGGCTGCCCGGCGAGCTGAGCCGCAAGAAGCTGTACCGCGCCAGCGGGGAGGCCGAGGACCTGCCGTCGAAGTGCGACGTGGTGGCCGTGGAGGCCGGCGACAGCCTGGCGTTCATCACCGCGGGCGCGGGCGGTCTGGGCGACCCCCTGCGGCGCCCCGTCGAGCTGGTGCTCCGCGACGTGCGCGGCGGGCTCGTGTCGCCGGAGGCGGCGCAGCGCCACTACGGCGTCGCCCTGACCGGGGACCTTCAGGTCGACGAGGCGGCTACCGCGGAACTTCGGAGATCCGTCCAGGCGGACGACTCCCGGAGTGCCCCGGTCGACGGTGTTGGCACCGGCGGTGGGCACGACAGCGCGGACCCCGGTGGCTGAGTCCTCACTGCCCAAGCGGTCGGGGACTTCCGGGGGGCCGGGGGCGATCCCGCAGGAGGACCTCGAGCCCGTCCGGCTGGAGATCTCCGGTGGCATCGCGCACGTCACGCTGAACCGGCCCGACAAGCTGAACGCGCTGAGCACCGGGCTGCTGGGCGCGCTCACCGAGACTCTGGAACGGGTCGCCGACGACCGCACAGTGAGAGTCGTCATCCTCTTAGGTGCCGGCCGTGCCTTCTCGGCGGGCGGCGACCGCGACGAGACCGGCGAGCCGTGGGGTGCCAGCATCGAGGCTGACACCGCCCTGCTACGGCGCTTCATGGAATCCTCGCTCCTGCTGCACGACATGGACGCTGTGACCATCGCCGCGGTCAACGGACCATGTGCCGGAGGCGCTCTGGCGCTGGCCTGTGCGTGCGACCTGCGCTACGCCGCGGCATCGGCCCGGTTCGTGACGGCGTTCGCCAGGGTGGGCCTCTCGGGCGACTTCGGTGGCACGGCGACGATGGCCTGGGTGCTGGGTCCTGCCAAGGCGCGCGAGCTCTACCTGCTGTCGGAGGTCGTGGAGGCGCCCGAGGCAGAGCGCATCGGACTGGTGTCCGAGGTGGTGCCCGACGACGAGCTGCTCCCCCAAGTTCAGCGGATTGCCGAACGCCTGCTCTCGGCCGCGCCCGGTGCGCTCGTCGCCATGAAGCAGAACCTCAACGACGGGCTGCGACTCCCGCTCGCCGAGGTGCTCGACCGGGAGGCCGAGCGGCAGGTGCGCTGCACCCGGGATCCGCAGTTCGACGAGCGCTACGGCCGGCAGGGGCGCTAGTGTCCTGTCTGTCTAGTTCGTCGCGATTGTGTGGTAGGGTACCGGCAGTCG
>JAPPKQ010000231.1:0-1778 GCA_028819945.1 bacterium
TTGAGCATCCCGAAGCCCATCGCCAGGGCGATGAGCTGGATCGCCTGCTGGAAGGTGGTCGTCATGAAGAGCCGCAGCCAGTGGCGGCCCCAGCCCGCCGTGTGCGGCAGGATCCAGAGCCCGAGCGCGATCGGCGCGAGCGCCAGCAGGATGTCGATCAGCGCCAAGCGCAGCACCATCTGGACGACGAGGTAGAGCACGAAGAAGGCGTAGACGAGGTAGACGAGGGCGAGCAGCAGGGCCATGCCCACGCTGCCCGCCGCAACGGCCGTCAGGAGCGTGTCGAGGGTCGAGCGCAGCATGTCGCCGGCGGTCACGCCCAGCTCGGCGGCGATGAAGCCGGAGACGGCGTCGGCCACGTCGATGACGAGCGCGCACCACCAGAGCGAGGCGGCGGCGGCCACCAGCCCCAGCGCGAGGCGCGGCGCCAGCTCGCGCCAGCCCGCCTGGGCGCGGCCGGCGTGGTCGCCCACGATCAGGGTCAACCCCATCCAGCCGACGATCACGGCCAGCGCGCCGGAGGCGACGACCCAGACGGCCATCCAGGCCTGGCGCACGATCTCGTGGTCGTAGGTGAGGCCGGCCGGGGTGCCGGTGAAGATGTCGTTCACGGGGTCGCCTCGCAGGCCTCGGCGTCACCGTCGGCGGCGCGCTCCACGACGCCGCAGAGCGTCCCGTGGGCGCCCTCGATCAGCCAGCGGGCGATCGCCTTGCCCCAGATCTCGGGATCGAGCGCGCGCAGGACCCTGTCCCAGAGGCCGCCGGGCTGGTGGACGGGAATGACCGCGTAGAAGTCCCCGTTCACCTCCGCCCAGCTCTTCGCGAGGATCACGAGCAGGTAGGGACGCTCGGGGTCGAGCTCGGTCTGGCCATCCTCGAAGGGGTACTCGAAGGAGTACTCCCAGCCGTCGCGGCGCTCCTTCTCGCCGCCCCGCACGCGGTACATGGGGACGATCCACTCGCCGCTGTCGCCGTCGCGCACGCCGTAGTAGAGGGCGGGCAGCTCGCGGTCGAAGAGAGGCCGGGCGATGAAGCGCCCGTCCTTCTTGCGCTCGATGAGATCCTCGTCGTCCTCATTGATGAGCACGATCGGCGAGTAGGGGTCGGGCGGCTGCTGCGCCAGGGCCGTCCCGCTGGAGGGGACCAGCGCCAGCGCCGCCAGCAGCAGCGCCGCTCCCAGCCTCCGCAGCCGCCTCCGCCTATCGGACGTGGTGATCGATTGCCGTCTCACGCGCTCGCCTCCTCATCGATGCGTCGGTACCTCTCATCGAGTGTGGGGAGCGGGCGTGCGGTTGTTCATGGGCTGTGGGGAGGCTTGCCTGCGGGCCGGGCCCGCGCCCGAGCCCCCTCACAGGGCATGCACGTCGGGGAGGGCGGTGTGATGTAGTGGGGGCGTACAGGAGATCGCAGGCCGGTTGCAGAAATGCAAGTCGCTCGAAGGAACCGCCAGTGCAAGGGCAAACCGGGGTGTCGCGGGAGCACAGCTACATCGCAGCCATCACTTCGGTGGACGGCCCGGTTGCCGGCTCCAGGGCGGGAAAGTTGCAGAAGTGCAAGTCGCCAGCAGGGACGCCGCTGACCCGAACCGGGGCGCCACACAGCCCGAAGTGGGTGGGGACGGCGCCGTGAACGTGGACGAGCCACCCGCTGACGGAGGCGCAGAGGCCGTGAACGAGCACGCACCAGCGGCGGACGGAGGCGGGGACGCCGTGAACGGGAACGAACCAGCTCGGGACCGGGACGAGCGCGACGAGGAGCGCCGGCTGGTCACCCTGCTG
>JAPPKQ010000231.1:1788-3266 GCA_028819945.1 bacterium
TCGTCGGCGACGCCGGGAAGATGAAGACCGCCGAGTCCCTGGGCGTGAGCTACCGCACGCTGGACCGGGCCCTGGACACGGGCGTGCTGCGGCCGCGCATGCGCGACGCCCTCACGCGGCGCGTGCTGGAGGAAGGCGGCGAGGCGGGACTCCGGCACGGGGCGCGGGTGGAGGCCCTGGAGCAGCGCGCCGAGCAGACCGAGGAGCGCTTGGGGACCCTGGAGCGGGCGCGGCAAGGCGTGGAGGAGGCCACCAGGGCGGCGGTCGGCGAGCTGGCGGGCAGGCTGGAGGAGGGGACCGCGAGCGTGGACGCTCTCGCGGGTCGGCTGGCTCGCCTGGAGGCGCAACAGGTTGGGGAGCACCGCGGCGTGCCGGCCGGGGGCGGCGTCGGGGAGTTCGTTCCCCTGGGCCGGGGCGTGGTCACGGTCGAGCCGCAGCCGGGCGAGGCGCAGTCCTTCGGTGCGGGGATGGCGCTCGTCGAGGAGTGGCGCGCGCTCGTCCGCAGGCGCAGCGAGGGCTCGAAGGCGGAGCAGGCGAGGCGACGCGAGCGCGTCATGGAGCTGGAGATCGCGCTGATCGGCGAGCACGGCCTGGCGCTGCCGCCGAACACGGAGCCGCTGCATCCCTCCGAGCGGGAGCGCTACCTCGGCTGGCGGCGGCGGGAACTGGCGGACCTGCGGGCGGAGCGCCGCCGGCGCGTGGCGCTGCGCTGGCTGCGGCGCGGGCTCACGCTCGGCCTGTGGTGGCGGTAGACGCGGCGGCCTGCTGCATCGGCGCACCATTGGAGCCACTGATTTGGGCGGGATGGCTCCGACCCCCTTCCCTTCGCAGGGGCGCTCTGTGACACTCGGATTGGTTTCAGGCTTTGCCGGGTTTCGCGCCTGAGAAATCCGGAGGGTCCGTCCCTGACCTTGGATGGCCGAGCGGTTCGAGTCGAACTCACCGAACGGCCGCCCGGGGACTCGACCGGAGGGGTTGAGCCGAGCTCTCCCGACGTCCGGGCCCCGAGGGACACCTGCCGCAGCGGCTGCGCGCTCCGCGCTGGCCACTCGGAGTCCCTGGGCGAGGTGCGTCCCGCGCCGGGCCCGTCCCCATCATCGCCGCACCTGAACAGGCGCCGGTCCGCGAGTGACTCGCCGGCCGGCCGCTTCGCATGGAGCGCGGCTCAACCACCCCGTTTCCCGGTCCTGGCATCCGACCGCGGGCGGAGTGCGTCCAGCAGCAACCCAGCCATGACCCGCGCCCGGATGCCGGCACGGGTCGCTAGCACCGAGCACACGCCCCTTGAAAGGAGGGCAGAGCAATGCATGCAGACCAGGAAGACGCCATGGAGCTACGCGCCAGGGCGCAGCAGTACACGGGACCGAGCGCCGGGCGCATCGCGAGCATCATCCCGCAGGGGGTGCGCTTCGATTTTTTTTTTTTATTCTGGTACAACGGTTTTTTACACGAGGGCGGCGAGCCGGACGGACTGGCGT
>JAPPKQ010000073.1 GCA_028819945.1 bacterium
CACCATGGCTGGCACTCCGGTGCACTCGAAGACGACGGTGGGGGAGGAGCCCGCCAGCAGGTCCACCAGAGCGATGCCGGGCCGCGCGGTCACCGTGGCGCTCGCTCCCAGGGCCGCTGCGACCGCCAGACGGTCGGGGTCCAGGTCGACGCCGGTCACCGCCGCGCCGCACCTCACCGCCGCGGACACCACGAAGGCGCCGATGCCGCCCGTGCCCACCACCACCGCCTCCTCGCCTGCGCCGAGCCGGCCCCGGGCGGTGGCATGCACGGCGATCGACATGGGCTGCGCCATCGCCGCGACGTCCGCAGCGAGCGCCCGTTCCGTCAGGTTGACGCAGGCGGCGGCGGGCACGGCGGTGAACTCCGCCAGGGCGCCGTCGCGCTGCAGCCCCACGGTCCAGTAGCGCTCGCACAGGTTCGTGCGCCCCGCGGCGCACGCTCCGCACGTCCCGCAGGAGACCCCCGCCCCGCAGGCCACCGGATCGCCCTCGGCGAATCCCCCGACGCCCCGTCCGGTCCCGGCCACGACCCCGGCGAACTCGTGGCCCGGCACCATCGGCCCGCTGTGGCCCGTCACCGGGTCGGCGCGGTGGATCGGGAACATCTGCGGCCCGGCGGCGTACTCCGAGGCGTCGGTCCCGCAGATCCCCACGCCGGTCACCCGCACGAGAAGTTCGCCGTCACCGGGCTGGGGCCGCGGGAGGTCCTCGAGACGGATGTCACCCCGGCCGTGGTAGACCGCTGCCTTCACCAGCGGCTCCCGTCTGGGAGTGTTCTGAGTCGCTCGGCAGCGGATCCGGTCGAGCCGCTGGACAGTGGATTCCGGCCTTTGCCGGAATGACGGCCGCCGCGGTTTCGCCGCATCGCTCAGCAATCTCCTAGTAGGCGTTCGCCACCATCAGTTCCTCGCACGGGAACAGCGTGATGACCTGCGGCCCCTCCGCGGTGACCACGACCTCCTCCTCGATGCGGGCCGCCGAGCGCCCGTCGGTGGCCGGGGCGTAGGTCTCGAGGGCGAACACCATGCCCTCGACGATCTCGATGGGCTCGGTCAGCGAGTTGAGCCGGCTGATGATCGGCCGCTCGTGCAGCCCCACGCCCACCCCGTGGCCGAACTGCAGCCCGAAGGCCTCCATCTCGTTCTCGAAGCCGTACTCGTGGGCCTCGGGCCACACCCTGGCGATCTCGTCGGTCGTGGTCCCCGGGCGCACCAGGTCGATGGCCGCGTCCATCCACTCCCGGGCCTGCTTGAAGGCATCGCGCTGGGGCTGGCTGGCCCGGCCGACGGCGAAGGTCCGGTAGTAGCAGGTGCGGTAGCCGTTGAACACGTTGATGATGTCGAAGTAGGCCTGGTCGCCGGGGCGCAGCAGGCGGTCGGAGAACACGTGCGGGTGCGGGCTGCAGCGCTCGCCGGCGATGGAGTTGACGGCCTCCACGGTCTCGGCGCCCACGTCGAAGAGGTACGCCGTCGCCAGTGCCACGATCTGGCTCTCCCGGATCCCCGGCTTCAGCGCCTCGAAGATGTGCTGGTAGACGCCGTCGACCATGGCGCAGGCCTGGGTCAACAGCATGACCTCGTCGGCGCTCTTGACCTCCCGGGCCAGCATCATCGGCTGCTGGCCGTCGCGCACGTCGAACCCCTGGGCCTGAAGCTCCAGGAAGATCGAGGTCTCGGCCATGTCCACGCCGACGGGGGTGCCGGCCAGGCCCTGATCGGCCAGGACGTCGCGGATCTCGCCCATCGCGGCGGCGTGCAGGCCCGCGCTCGGGGCGATGGCCCCCTGCAGGCCCGTGTTGCCGCCCCGGGAGTTCTCCTCGTCGTACAGGTCGGGCAACTGCATTCGGTGCGCCCGGGCCGCCGAGCCGAAGTCCCAGATCCACGGCCCGCCGTCACGGGTCACCAGCGCGTAGCGCTCCCCCTTGTTGAAGGCCCAGTAGCCGATGTGGGTGCTGGTGGCGTAGCGGATGTTCGACGTCTCGAACAGCAACAGCGCGCCCAACTCGAAGGCCTCCAACTGCTCGCGGACGCGCTGCAGCCGCCACGAGCGGAGACGATCGAAGTCCACCCGCTGCTCCCAGTCCACGTTCATGAAGCCGGGCGCAGGGCTCGTGGCGACCGGGAACTCGTCCATGGTGGCTCCTTGGCGTTGCCGGTTGGGGGCTCAACCTACGGTCCCGGAGGCTACCCAACGCCTCCCACGCGGTCCGGCGCCCCGCCCGGACCTCCGCAGCAAGATGGATTCCGGCCTTCGCCGGAATGACGATTGAAGGCGCCGGAATGACGATTGGGGGCGCAGCCCCGCCCGGACACCCGCAGCCGGACGGGGCAGAGTGAGGTTCCTCAAGGGTTAGGTTGGCGGCGTGGAGGTGTCGCACGAGCGCTTCGAGGCCCTCGTGGCCGAGGCGCTGGACCTGATCCCCGACGAACTGGCCGAGGCCATCGACAACCTGGCGGTCTTCGTGGTGGACCGCTCGCCGGAGGATCCCGAGTTGCTGGGCCTCTACGACGGCATCCCGCTCACCGACCGGGAGCACTACGGCGGCATGATCATGCCCGACCGCATCTTCATCTACCGCCTGGCCATCTGCGACATCTGCGACGACGAGGACGAGGTCGTCAAGGAGGTGCGGGACACGGTCATCCACGAGGTGGCCCACCACTTCGGCATCGACGACGACCGGCTCGAAGAGCTCGGCTGGGACTGATCCCGCGGGACACCGCGGGGCACCCGGTGCCGCCCGGCGGGCTCGGTACGATGGCGTCGTGGCGTTTCCCGTCCGGCTGCTCTCGGTTGACGAGGAGGTGGCGGTCGAGACCCGGCCCCACTGGACCTACCTGGCGGCGCAGGCCGGCGCGTTCGCGGTGCTGATCACAGCGGTCCTCTGCGTCACGATCGTGGTGGACGACTTCCCGCTGCCGGCGATCGTCGTGATCGGGGCCATGGCCGGCGTGTCGGCGGTGGCCACGGGCATCCGGACCGTCCGCTGGGCCAACACGTACTACCTGGTGACCGACCGCCGGATCGTCTACTGGAAGGGCGTGCCGCGCTGGCGCGGCATCGAGTTGAGCCTCCACCTCGTGGACGAGGTCGACGCCAACCAGACGATGTGGGAGCGCCTGCTGGGCGTGGGAACGCTGAGGGTGCGTTCGGCGGTGGAGGGCCACGTGCGCAGGCTCTCATTCGTCCCGCGCCCCGCGGTGGTGTGCCGCGAGGTGTACCGCCTGCAGCGCGAAGCCGAGCAGCAGGCCATCGCTGACTC